>NZ_JBARYM010000751.1:0-17562 GCF_049647865.1 Tunicatimonas sp.
AACAAGAGGGGGTGAGTCCTCAGCAAATTGAGACAGTGGCCGTACCCTCTATTGACCTAACTTTTGTGCAAGATACCCTAGTAGATGGCGTCACCTTTCGGGTCTTAGGAAAGCGAACGGACGATGCATTGAATGAAGACAGCCTTCAGGCGATACAAACGCGATTAACAGATCAATCTCAAGCGCTGTATTTCGAAGCAGCTTCAACTACGCTACAAGTATCTGACTCACTACGTCAGTATTTTCAGGATTTAACGCTATATTTAAAGCAGTATCCGGAACGAAATATTACGTTGGTGGGTCATACGGATAATAAGGGAGAAGCTAAACTGAATGTGCAGTACGGTCAGGAGCGTGCTGATTTTTTGAAGGAGATATTGGCCCGATCAGGAGTTACTCCCGCTCAAATTCAAACCAAATCAAAAGGAGAAGACCAACCGGTTGCCACTAACGATACTCCTGAGGGACGAAGTAAAAACCGCCGGGTAGAAATTATAGTTAACCAATAAAGGCAGTGTTCACGTTTTAATCTGATCGCTGCGTGGTGTTCTTGTATCCATGAAATTTTGAACACCTGAACACCTGAACACCTGAACACCTGAACACCTGAACACCTGAACACACTAACTAACCAATAACTTATGGCTGATCTAATTAAAATCTTAATTTTTCTAACCGGCTCTGCGGCTCTAGGCTTTATTCTAGGACGACGCTCCCGAAATTCTGATGTAGCGGTTCACGAGCATCAGGCCGATGAACAGCGAAGAGCGTTTGTAGAGATAAAAGGAAGGCTAGAGCGATGTACATCTAAACGAGCCGGCCTAGAGCGGGAATTAACGCAAATTAAACAGGGAAAGCCTGCAGAAAAAAAGATAGCTGCAACTAAAACCCCGCCGGTTACCAAACCAAAAAAACAGGACGCTCCCAAATCGAAGGCACCTAATTTAGCCCCTCCCAAACCGAAAGAAAAGAAGGCTAAACCACCTAAAGTTTCAGCCAAAGCAAAACAGGAGGAAGCTTTAGAGCGAGTAAAAGCTAACGCCCAAAAAATTGACTTTGATCGTATTGGTCGGGCTTCAGAAGCAGAAAAAGACAATTTGAAAAAGATTAAAGGAGTGGGTCCATTCTTAGAGAAAAAACTCAATACGCTGGGTATCTACACCTTTGCTCAAATCGCTAATTTTACTGACGATGATAAAGAGCGAGTAAATGAAGCCATCGAGTTCTTTCCCGGTCGTATCTCTCGTGACAATTGGGTAGACCAAGCTAAGAATCTTCAGCAGAGTGCTTAGTGGGGGTGATAATGATAGATAAATTGTATTTATGTGAATACTATGAAGCATTTAACAAATATCTAAAACGAATAAGATAAACAACGAAGGAGTTGAAGTATTTGGTTTTCATAGCCTCAATAATTGCATTACTTGTTAGTTGTAAAAATGGGCAAAAATCGCAAGAATTAGACTTACCAACTTTTGAAATAGAGAATCAAGATCTTACAAAAAATTATGTAAAAGCCTCATTCGATATTAGGCTGTATGAGAAAATTACGAAGGGCAAATTAGAGGAAATTGCGAATTATTTGAAGTCAGAGCACTATGGGTTTCAGAGATATTTCATCACCTATTATCTGCCAGAAATGGCAATTGGAAGTGGAGCATGGGCTACTAGCCATTTTAACGAAGAGCTTTCTGTAAGAATTCTAGGGTCAACGAAAGAGGAAGACCAGAAGATAGGAGGGTTTGATAATCCAGATGGTGAGGTAGTAGGAAGATGGAAAAGTAATGTAGTCGGATTTCCATCGAGGTCAATGATATTCATCAAAGGTTCAAAGACTTATTTTAGGCAGATATTTAAGGATGGCTCATTTGGGGATGACGAAATTAGCTCAAACGAGAAGAAATATACTCATCCAAATGATCCCGAATCTTATATGTTAATTGAGTCAAATGGAAACTTATGTTTTTATTCTCCAAACGGTAAGTATGAAGAAATGGTGAAATATTAACTTTCACAACCTAAAAGAAAACTAGTGTATGCCTGAAATGGATTAAGGCTTACTAATGATTCTATTGGGGGCATTTTAGGCTTATGAATGATACTTGGTCTGCACGCTTGAAAGCAGCGATTACTAATCACCCGAATATTTGACCGCATTGAAAGAAAGGCCAAAACTGTATAAAACTAGATTCGTATAAGTAGTCAAATGAGTAGAATAGCCTAAAAGGAAAATGGTAATAACAATAGCTGAAGACATAAGTAGAAAAATTGGGCTGGGAGAAGAAGAACTACTGCTCGAACTGGCAATTCTTCTATTTGAACAGGAAAGATTAACCTTAGGTCAGGCCAGTAGATTAGCTAAAATGCATCAATCACAGTTTCAAAAAGTGCTGGCAGAAAGAGAAATTTCTATACACTACGGAGAGATAGAACTATTAAGAGATGTTGAAACAGCACGAGAAATAAACTTGTGAAGATAATAGTTGTAAGTGATACCTCTCCGATAAGTAACTTAATACAAGTGGGGCGGCTTCAACTACTGCAATCCTTATTTGGTCATCTGATAGTACCCCCTTATGTTGATAAAGAAATACAAGCTTTAAGCGAATTTGGATATGATTTGAGTAGTTATGAGAAGGCAGAATGGGTAAAGGTACGCCATCCAAAATATACAGACTTAGTAAAAGAATTGGAGGAAGAATTAGATAGTGGGGAAGCGGAGGCAATAGCAATAAGTAAAGAGCTTGAAGCTGGTTTGTTACTAATAGATGAGCGAATAGGAACGCAAAAAGCGAATAGTTTAGGTTTGAAGACAATGGGCTTGTTAGGTTGTCTGCTGGAATGTAAACAAAGAGGGATACTCGAACAGATCAAACCAATAGTGGAGGAGTTAGAGCAGAGGGCAGGGTTTTTTGTGGGAGTAAAACTAAAGAAGTTAGTATATAGATTAGCGAATGAAGAGACATAAAACAGCATACTATTGATAACAAATTATCGATGCTTTAAGCTGTTAAACCTAGCTAATCTACAGGTCTGACACTGTTATCTACATCTGGATATTCATTCCCCAACCCCTAACGATAAAACATCTAAATAGTAACTATGACAGGTTTTCGGTATAACAAAAATCTACCCTTTGTCAAGAAGGAATCACGGGGAGTATGGTACGAAAATGGGCAGTTTATTCACGCTAAGTACGCTAGTAACACTGCTGCCTTTGGCGATATTTTACGCTGGCAGCTACGCACCAATCCGCAGAAAAAGCAAAAGAAGGAAGACGGCTTTTGGGTAAAGTGTATCTATAACTCGGCTTTTCTTAGCAGTTCCGAAGATATGATCGTCTGGTTAGGACACTCCTCCTTTTTTATCAGAATAGGTGGAATTAGCCTGCTCACTGATCCATGTCTGACTGATTTGCCAATGATTAAACGGCTGGTGCCACCACCTTGCCCAATTTCAGCACTTGACAATATTGACTATCTACTGATGTCGCACGGGCACCGCGATCATTTTGACGAAAAGGTGATTGCCCAACTTATTGAGCAAAATCCGGCCATGACTTTTTTGCTCCCGCTGGAGATTAGTAAGCTATTGGGAAAAAAGCGGAACTCAGTATTGTTTCAAGAGGCCGCATGGTGGCAACGATTCACCGTAAAAGATGATCTGGAGATTACGTTTCTTCCGGCGAAACACTGGAACCGACGTTACCTGCACGATTTGAATCGTCAGTTGTGGGGCAGTTTCTGGATTAAATATCAGGGTATCTCCATTTACTTTGGAGGCGATTCGGCTTACGATAGCCATTATTCGGAGATTAAAGAAGTGATGGGCGAGCCAGATATTTGCCTGCTGCCAATTGGAGCGTATCGACCTTCTTCGGTAATGAAATCGGCTCATATGAACCCGGCTGAAGCGGTGCAAGCCTTTCAAGACTTAGGGGGAAAAACAATCATACCGATGCACTACGGCACCTACGATTTATCGGATGAACCTTTGGGTGAGCCATTGCAGCTACTGCGGGAGTTTGATGAGATGGGCCGCCTAGCCGGTGAAGTAAAAGCCTTGGCAGTTGGTGAAGTGATGCCACTTAAAACAACAAAAAGCTGAAAGGATATCTCCCAGCTCTTTGCGAACGTCCATTATGAAAATCAAATCTACTGATACAAATGTAGGATCGAGATAGGAGAAGTATGTTACTAGAATGTTAAGGATTCATCAACAAGTTGTTACCTATCGTACTGAGTCAGAAATTCTTGCAGTTCAGCCAATTTATCAGTATTAATGAAGTCTACGTCGGCTTCCAGCAGCGTTTTCCAAACTAGTGTATTCTCAGGAGTAGCCCACAGTCGTACTTTTTTACCTTCCTGATGAGCAGTACGTGTAAGTGTTTTCAGCTTTTTGAGTTGCTTACGCGAAAGTGGTTCCTCGCCATCCCAATCAATAATGGCTCGATAGTGCTGGCTGATAACGGGCATAAAATCAGCCGAATAGCTTTGAGCTAAATCATCGGGTCGCCCATCAATACCTACTAACTGCAAACGCTCTTGTTGCACTTGCTCAATCGGGCGATTTCCCGATACAAATATGGTTACCGCTCCTGAATGAAATGTGCCGTCTTCGCTAAAGCTGAGCATATCTTGGTATGGAAGTATTACTTCTTTTAAGCGATTGTAAGTAAGTTCGGCCTCCGTTTTGAAGTCAAGCATCAAATAAAAATCCCCGTCGTATTTCGAGTAAACGCCTCCATTTTGTTGGGTAACCCGTTGCTCTAGTGGCTTCAAATAAGCTTCTTCCAGAGTAGGCAGCGAATGGGAACCCTCAGGCAGGTCGTGACCTACGTAGAGTTCTCCATTGATCAGTAAAACGTCAGCTTCCACACTAGTAAAACCATGATCCAGCGCATCCAATAAAGGTCGTTCGTGCCAATAGTCGTTGTGAGCGTGGGCATTGGGTAGAGGTGTAACTTGGGACCAACCTACATAGCTGACACTAAGTACGAATGAGAGTAACCATAGTAGTCGCCAGGTAAACATTGCGGTAATAGTTTAAATTAACCAAGAAAGTAAGATGAAATAGTAGCTAGTTAAGGCATCAATTTTTCATGATTTATAATTGGTTTTAGGTGACTTTTACTTCCGGTTAATTGCCAGTGTCCTAATGAGATAGGAATGTTACCGATAGCGTTTAGCTGATCGAAGAAACTTTTAATCTGAAAAGGTTCGGTACTGGATTCTTGGGTTCGACCATAATCAGCGAGCGCACTCTCCATCAAGTACTTTCCAGTAATATAACTGGTGCCATAACCTGGCTGGCGCAAGTACAAATGCTGCTCAAAGATAAGTAAGTCCTTTTCGGTTTTCATCCACCCCCGAGGGGTCCATTCCGAATGGATGCCCCCGGCCTCTTCCATCGTCATTTCGTTGGCGTGAGCGTAGAGTGAGCCTAATCCCCGTGCTGCTCGCTGAGCAATTAAAATGTACACAATCTCTCTAGACCGGGGGCTATCATCGTACAAGCCAGCTTGCATAAACATTTCTTCTACAGCAGTGGCCATTCCCTCGTTACGAGAGTCGAAGATATTATAGAGCAACGGACCACGGCGAATTTCACTAGCATGAGGTTCATTGTCCATTCGCGCTAACTCAAACCAATGATAAAAGTGGGAGTAAAGTGGGCGCGGATCATAATGAGCGGTGATCCAGAAGAAATTACGGGTTTCTTTGGGTACATATTGACCTAGGTGCGCGTACAAAGCAGGTTCAAAGTATTCCTTTACCGTTACTATTTCTTCCTGATCTAAAAAGGTTAGTAGGCTTTCGGCAGATTGTTCAGCCATTTTGTTATATGCCCCCGGCGAATCGGCATCGGGTAGTTCGGGTAGGTTACGATTGTGGTGCTCTTCTAGCTTTAGCGATGACCAAGCGCGGGCCAATTCTCGTTTTAGTAACAATACTTCATCTTCCCAGGTGAGCGGTACTAAGTGTACATTTTGCAAGTACCAAGTGTAATTATCTTTTCCAATACCCGACGGGCCGGTTTTGGAATCTGCCTTTTCCTCCAGCCAGCTAACCAAATCATTAGTAGACTCAATAGCCTCCTCAATAGCTGCTACCAAATCTGAATTCTCTTCAATCCCTGGTTTCTCTAGAATGTCTTTTAAGTCTTCGCTCTGAGTGCGTATGTCGCGGATACCCGTCACCCATAGGTCGCGAGCATTTCCGGTCAAATTTAGTTTAGCTTGTTCATTTAATGGTGGAATTACGCTTAGTTCAGCTAGTAATCGCTCTTGTTCTTCGTCGTTTAATGGAAATTCATAAGTCCAAATCTCGGTCGTCATGTGGTGGGTAGGCCCTTCGTGGGCAGGAACATCACTACGGGCTGTCCACAACGATTTGTAAAAAGCCGGGTCACGCACCCACGGTTTCAGTACCCGGTGGTTAAATTCGTAGCCGTTCATTTCAGCCCATAAAATGTACCAGTCAGCCTGCTGATTGATTGGCCAGTTGGTCGTATCTAAAGCTAACAATTCAGTTTGTAGTTTCTCGAAGTTAGAATGCCGCTGTTCAAAGGTTTCGGCAGTATAATCGGGTGCCCCCTCACGCAACGGTGGCTGCTCGAACTCCCGCCATTCGGCAAAAAGGTTAACTAAGTCCTGATAGTTTTGGGGAGCATAAGGGGGAAATACTTTAAAACTGAATAGTGGGAAAAGTAAAGCCGAAGCTACAGTAGTTAGTAAGATTTTTCTCATTTTGTGTAGTGTTATCAAGAGTGGTGAATATAGGCGATAGCACTATGGAAGCCAAATTGAGTAGATTGAATTCATCTTTTCATAAAAAAGTATGGTAAGTATCTTGTGTCGATCCGGTTTATTAGTAGATCAGTAATTTCAATTGATTGTTTTATCATTTACGAAGAACGTCACTGTAATTTTTAGCGATGTGATAATCGTCTAGCAAATCACTATATTTGTACGATGCAAATAAATAGTTAAACGAAACAAATCTTTTTATGCGTTTCACCATCATACTCTTTTTGTCTTACGTCTTCGTATTCACTTCAACTGTTGGCTACTCGCAAAGTGAAACTAATTCTCAATCGTACTACGATTTAGTGATTAATCATTTCACCAAACGTTTGGCTAACGGGAAAGACAAATATGGTCCTCAGACCACCCCATTCTGGATGTCTAGCCTAAACACTGCTACCGGAGAACATTACGGAAACGATACGCTTCGTCCCGACGACCGTCCGCAGCGGTTGTACCAAGATCGCCCAGTCGAAGCCCCCTGGGGTTCTAGCATGTACTGGGATATGCCGCAGGTAGTCGTTGCCTATTATTTGTCCGAGAAAACCAATGACGCTACTTACTCCGATGCTGCCGATGCGTATATTCAGGCATTCTTTGAAAATTGTGTCGCTAAAAACGGGCGATTCCTCTGGGGAAACCATTATTACTACGATGCTTTTCAGGATGCTACGTTAGAGTTCGGTTCAGATGGTATTGCCGAAAAGGTTGATTTCGCTACCGAAACCGCTGTTTTGCATGAAATGCGACCTATCGCCCCCTCCTGGCAAGCTCTCTGGAATATTGATCCTGAGATCACTGAAGCCGCTATTCGCTCGGCGATAGATGGCCACTTAACTAACTCTGCTACCGGAGAGTTTAACCGCCACGCAGAAGGTAAACGAGGGCACGCTTTTTTAGAGGCGGGCGGAGTATTAGTATATAGTGCTGCGTGGCTTTACGCGAAAACGCAAGACGCTAGTTTGCTGGAAAAGGCTAAGAGAATGGCCAACTATAGCTTCTTGAATAAAGGGGCAGAAACCGGATTGCTAGAAAATAGTCCTAACCAAGATCGTTGGGATAAGATATACTCTACTACTGAGGTAGGGTTGTGGGCGCGAGGCTTACTAGAGGCGGCAAACTACGTAGATGAAACTACCCGACAGCAGTGGATTACGATGGCTGATGAAGCGATGACAGCTTGGTTGGAGTATGGATTTGATCCTAAGCAATACGAGTACTATGGTATTCTACGAGTATCGAACGGAGAGCCGGTTTTTGAAGAAGACTTTCTAAATGATTTTGAAAGTAAAACAGTATACAGTCCTGATAACTACACTTCTTTCTGGGAACCACTGTTTCCTCGTCACGATTATCCTATGCCCTTTGCCGAGAGTTGCCTGAAGCTGTACGAGTTAACGGGAAAGGATTATTACAAATCAGCCTGCTACCGCTGGATGGCGGCGATTAAAAATGACTTGCCCGCTTGGGATGGCAAGGGTGGCTACGCTGATCTCTACGGGCGAGTTATCCATTTCTTGTTGGGCGGGCACAAAACCTTCTCAGACGAACGGTTCCGTATCTTGGCCCAAGATGTGGCAGATGAAGCGGTTGAGCGTCTGTACGCCCAGGGAATGTTTCGAACGCACACGGGTGAAGATCGCTACGATGTAGCCGATATGTTCGGTTTTCTGGCGGCTTCGCTCATCTGGCTAGAAACTGGTGAAGAACCAAATATGATGGGAATCTACTATTGATGACGAATGATGAGCAACCAATAACTGCGGACTATCGACCGTGGACTATTAACTAAAAAATACAATGGCGAACTATATTCTGGAAAACGATCATCTAACTGCTACCTTAAAATCGGAAGGCGCCGAACTTACCAGCGTCCGAAGTAAAGCCGATAATCAAGAATATATTTGGCAGGCCGATCCGGCGGTTTGGGCGCGCCATGCACCCGTATTGTTCCCCATTGTTGGACGACTAAAGGACAATCAGTACCAATTGAATGGAGATGCTTATTCAATGGGGCAACACGGCTTTGCCCGCGACCAGAACTTTTCGGTAATTAATCAGTCCGATACCGAAATCACGTTTGGGTTAACCGCTTCTCCCGAAACCCAAAAAATGTATCCGTTCAATTTTGTGCTAGATATTCGGTATACGCTTCAAGATAATGAGCTTACGGTGGCTTATCAGGTAACGAACCAGGATCAGGTTACCATGCCTTTCTCCATTGGTGCACACCCGGCTTTTTATTGCCCCACCCAACAGAATCAGCGTTTGGAGGAGTATCATTTGCAATTTGAAAAGCCAGAGACGCTGAGCCGTCATCTATTAGAAGACGGTCTTAGAAATGGCGATACCGAACCACTGTTGAACAATGAAGATGTGCTACCACTGCACCGGAAACTATTTGAATCTGATGCCATTATTTTCAAAGACATAGCGTCAGATTGGGTACGTATTTTGCGGCAATCCGATGGTCAACGGGTAGTCACGGTAATATTCTCTGGATTTCCTTACTTAGGCATTTGGCAGAAGGTAGGAGCCGATTTCTACTGTATTGAACCTTGGTACGGTCTGGCTGATACAGAAGAGGGGCAAGCGGACTTTGCCCAGAAGGAAGGAATTATGACATTGTCACCGGAAGAACAGTTTAGTGCTGAATATCAAATAAAGTTTCATTAGCATAGTTTACCTTTTGGGTAATTACCGATAAAAGGTAAAGTTTTTGTAACTTGAGAAGTTAAAATTTAAGAAGTTACCTAAATGATGAAACTAATAAGTGGTCGGCCTTGGATAAAAAGCTGGGTGATTTTAGCTATTGCAGCACTATGCTGGAGTTGCCAGAAAGATGGGGTGCAACCCAAAGCCACGCTACCTACGGTTCGAGAGCTTTCCAATGAAGAGCAGGAGTTAGTACGGTCAGTGAATAATTTTGCTTTTGACCTTGTCCGTCAGGCTACTAAGCAGTCGTCTGCTCAAAATGTGTTCTTATCGCCGCTCAGCGTGAACTTAGCTATGAGCTTGATGCTTAATGGCTCAGCTGAATCTACCCGTGATCAGCTTTATCAGTCTTTAGACTTTGAAGTGCTTTCACCTCTAGAAATTAACAAAGCATATAGCGAGCTTATTCCTTTTTTGCAAGAATTAGACCCTGAAGTTAGTTTCTCACTAGCCAATGCCATTTGGTACGATCAAAGGCTATCGATTAGCCCCTTCTATCAAAATATTCTTCTGGCGTATTACAATGCCCATGCTATTGATCTGAATTTTAAAAGTAAGCGAGCCACTACAGTTATTCAGAAGTGGGTAGAAAATCAGATGCCGTATAAACTGTCACAACCGCTTACCTTATCAGATTCTCGGGCTAATTTGTACATGACCAACGCAGTGCAATTCAACGGAAAGTGGGCGATGCCTTTTCGGAAAGAGTTGACTCGTCCTTCCGAATTTTACTTACCTAATGGCAACAGTATTGTTGCCGACATGATGTATGCTGACCAAGCAGAGTATCGTTTTCATCAAACTGAGTCAGCCTCCTACATTGATATACCCTACGGAAACAAGCAGTACAGCATGACCCTGGTAATGCCTAAGGCAGAAGATAGTTTGCACCACTTAGCTAACATCCTAGATGCAGAAAAACTTGATGCTATTTTAGATGCTGCTGATACGCTAGAGCAAGGTTTATATCTACCTAAATTTGCTATCAATTATCAGGCATCTTTAAAAAATATGCTTTCTCAGTTAGGAATGGGAATTGCATTTCAAGATAGTGCCAACTTCTCCTTATTCTTCTCAGAGGCTAATCAGCAACCTCATTTGAACGATATGTTACACCAAGCTTCCATTGAAATTAGCGAAATTGGAGCTAAAGCGGCATCGCTTACATCTACGCTATCAATAGAGAACGCGGCTCCTTCGGTACGGATAGATCGCTCTTTTCTGTTTTTTATTCGGGAGCAACACTCAGGAGTTATTTTATTTGCGGGAGTGCTTACAAATCCTGTAATTTAGCTGCCTCTTTAAATAGGCAACCAAAGCCCTTTTCTATTTCTATGCAACCACGAGTTCTTCGTATCCATCCAGACGACAACGTTATTGTAGCGCTAGACCAGCTCAACACTGGTGAGAAAGTCCAGCTCCAATCTGATATTTATAATATTCGACAAGACATACCACCTAAGCATAAGTTTGCCCAGGTTGACTTTCTGCCCGGGGATACTATTATCATGTACGGAGTGCGGGTTGGCAAAGCAATATATCCTATTAGACGGGGTGAAGCAATCACTACTCAGAATATTCACCACGATGCAGAAAACTACAATCTACGGGAACAGCAGTACCAATGGTTACCTCCTTTAGTAAGTCGTTGGCAGAATACCACCTTTGAAGGATACTACCGAGCCGATGGAAAGGTAGGAGTGGCTAATTACTGGCTGGTGATTCCGTTAGTATTTTGTGAGAATCGCAATCTTCATGTTATGCGCGAAGCTTTGGTGAAGGAACTGGGCTACAACCGTTCGCAAAGTCATCGGTTCGATGTGCGTACGTTGGTTGAGCAGCACCGGGCTGGAGCTACTTCGGAAGACCTTTTGTCTGCCCCCATCACCCTCTCCAACGGTAATTCAAGTCAGCACCAAACATTCCCTAATGTAGATGGGATTCAGTTCCTTACCCACGAGGGCGGCTGCGGAGGTACTCGGCAAGATGCCCAGACCTTGTGTGCGCTGTTTGCTGGGTATATCACCCACGCTAATGTGGCGGGTGCTACGGTACTCAGCTTAGGTTGTCAGAATGCGGAAGATACATTGCTTATAGAGGAGATCAAAAAGCGAGATGCTAATTTTAGTAAACCGCTGTATATTCTGGAACAGCAGCAAAGTGCTTCCGAAGAAGAGTTTCTGGAGGAAGCCATAAAAAAGACTTTTGTGGGATTAACGCAAGCTAACCAAGTAGAGCGAAAACCCGCTCCCCTTAGTAAGTTAGTAGTAGGGTTAGAATGTGGTGGCTCCGATGGTTTTTCGGGTATTTCGGCCAATCCAGCAGTAGGGCACGCGGCTGATCTACTAGTGGCTTTGGGGGGCTCAGTCATTCTATCGGAGTTTCCGGAATTGTGTGGAGTGGAACAGGAACTCACCGACCGCTGCACTGACCAAGCTACGGCCGAACGGTTTATTACCCTAATGCGGGCGTACAGCCGTCGGGCAGAAGAAGTGGGCAGTGGCTTCGATATGAATCCCTCTCCCGGAAACATTAAAGACGGACTGATTACGGACGCTATTAAATCGGCCGGTGCCGCTAAGAAAGGGGGAACCTCCCCGGTAGTAGCCGTGCTGGATTATCCCGAACCCGTAACTAAGTCTGGTTTGAATCTACTTTGCACTCCCGGCAACGATGTGGAATCAACTACTGGTCTAGCCGGAGCCGGAGCTACTGTAATTCTGTTCACTACTGGCTTGGGCACACCCACCGGAAATGCGGTAGCACCTACGTTGAAAATAGCCAGTAACACTTCATTGGCCAAACGGATGAACGATATTATTGATATTAATGCCGGAACGGTAATTTCAGGAGAAGATACGATTGAGAGTAAAGGAGAAGAAATTCTGGACTATATTATTCGCACGGCTCAAGGCCATTATGCTCCTAAAGCAGTCCGCCTAGGTCAAGATGATTTTATCCCTTGGAAGCGAGGAGTATCGCTATAAATTTAGTGACATCTGGTCTTGTGAGGACGCTGAAGAGATAGCCGATGATAGGCGAACAGTAAACGTAGTTCCTTCCCCCAGCGTAGAATCTACGTGGATGCTGCCCTTCATTTTATCAATGGCCTCTTTTACTAAATACAATCCTAAGCCCGAACCATCCTCTTGAACACTAGCTCGGTAAAACATATCAAATATCTTATTAAGATGTTCTTTAGCAATTCCTTGGCCGTTATCAGCCACTTGGATAGTAACTTCCCGTTCTGAAGCAAATACCGATACCCGTACCTCACCTGGGCGCCGGTGGGTGCTGCTATACTTATAAGCATTACTAATCAAATTGCTCAGAACTACATTAATACTATGGGGATCAGAGTGAAAGGTACTGGATTGATGAACATTGATGATCTTTTCCATCTGAACGGCCGAATCGCTGTACCCCAAATTATCGAAAGCATCATTGACTAGTTCGTTAAAGTCTATAGCCTCCTGACGCAAGCCTCGATCCCTATTTTTAGAATAATTTACAATCTCATGGATGAAATCATTAAGGCGATGGATGCTCTTTTCCATTAATCGCAAATATAGTTGCTTCTCTTCTTCATCTCTTTCATCTCGGAAGATGTTGATTAGTCCGAGCAAAGAGGCTAAAGGCGCTTTTAGATCATGAGTGGCGCCATATAGAAAATGCTGAAGGTGTTCGACAGAAGCTTGTTCAGTCTTTAATATTTTGGTAAGCGTATTCTCCAGTCGTTTCTGTTCTTTGATAGACACTAAGCACACTACTGTGGTATTTCTCTCCGATATGTGGGCATTAACGAGCATCCAGTGCGACCGCTTGCTCTCAGGATATAGCTGCCATTCGGCATTTTCCCAGTGAGACCTTTCGCTGAGTAGTTCCGCTATTGGAACTGTTCTTTGGATATGACCACTGTAAATAGCTACCGACTGGCGCAAGAATTCTTGCGGACGGATTTCTAGCTGTTGCTGGGCCGCCTTATTGCTGCGCAAGCATTGACCCAAAGAGTTACATTCAAATAAGAAAACATTAGGTAGAAAATCAGCTATCTCCGGTAAAACCGTTGTTTTTGGTTCAGGAAAAGGTAGAGCAGTCATTGTTATAAATTGACCAGTTTCCCCCGAGTCTAGCGTAATATCCTCGGTTGATATCTGAACATACTGCCGACTTCCATCTTTTCGCTGAATAAATTGATAACCCTTGTAGTCATCGCCATCTACGTAATTTTGAAAATGTAAGCGAGCTTGATCACGAAAATGTTGAGGAGCCAATTTTTCTACCGACTGGTGTAATAATTCATCAGGGGTATATCCGTAAATACTACAAAAAGTTGGATTGGCTTCTATCAGTTTACGCTGAGCATTTACAATTCCTAATCCGATTGTTGAAGAGGCCCATAGCAGATGTTCTAGCGTAGCTGGTTTGGTTATCATTGGTAGCAGTATTCGGGCGTAAATTAATTGATCGAGTAGCTATTGAACCCCGAATATAAGCGAAGTAAAGAGAAAAAATAAAGGTTTGAGTTTAGTAGGCTAAAAAAAATTAATACAAATTAAGCGGCATTTTTTAGAACACAAAGACAATCAACCAATTACAGTAACTACTTTGAGGTGCTTGTTTAGGATAAGTTTTTTGGACGTTTGTATAAGGGAACGGTGCTACAGGGTTCGCCGTACATAATAGTGCTAGCATGGGGGCGAAGTAAGCGAGTAATTTCCACGTAGGCAAAAGTAGGTACTGGCAAGTTGCCACATCCTTTGACCACTACCTTGGCATTTTGAAATTCGGTAGGATCAATTTTCGATAAGGCTTCTTGAAATAATGCTGCTTCTAGCGTTTCTAACGATCCAAAAATTACCCGTTGAGCGTAGGGTTCTAGTTTAGTAGCCAGTAGCATGTAAGCCCACGTAGGGACAATAGCATCTATTGAGCAGGTTAAGGCAACCTGCTTGTCCTGATACTGCGACCAATCGTGCTCTTTAACAAACAATCTAAAATCTTTCTCCCGCAAAATCATTTCCTGAAAGAGGTTGTCTTTAATATCATAAACCACCCGTTCGCCCAGTGGATAATATTCTTCCAGGTCAAAGGTGATTAATGAGCTATTGGCTACTCGGTTTACAATTTCGGTTTCGTTACTATTGGTCATTATTCATAAGTCATTGGTCATTATTGCTAACGCAACAGCTTGTTTTTAGGTTGAGTGGTGCGGTATTCCTTCAAGTAAAACGGCACGAAATAGGCTAAGTCTTCAAATTCCTCTTGTTCGTACTTATACTGGGCTAGTTCACCAACCGGACGAGCCGAAGGCTGAACTCCACTAATGAAATGGGCATTAGGATGATGTTGCAGTAGGTCCCGGCACTTATTGCTGCCGTTCCCAAAGAAGATGATCGCGTGCTGATCTAATTCCACTTGAAAGGCTTGTTCATCTATAATTAACGGCTGGGTTTCTTTAATTAGCGTACCCGTTTCATCCTGCAGCAGACAGTAAACCTCCATTCGTCGGGCATCGAGCATCGGGCATAGCCAGCTTTCGGACAGATTAGAATCTTTCATTCCCTGGGCCATTGCTTCCAGCGTATTAACGGCAATGACCGGAATATCTAAGGCGTAGCCAATACCTTTCACGGCGGATACTCCGATCCGTAATCCCGTGTAGGAACCTGGGCCAATAGAAACGGCAACGGCATTCAGTTGATTTCGCTCCACCTCACAGTGCTGAAGCAAATTGTCAATCATTACGTGCAATAGCGACGAATGTGACTTATCCAGATGTACTTCCTGCAAACCCAGCAAAGTTTCATCCCGGTGCAAAGCCACCGAACAGGTTTTAGTAGCTGTTTCTATACTTAGGAGAACCATAAAAGATATGAAATGTGAAATATGAAGGATGAAAAAGTGTAAAACGGTAAAAGGTGAAAAGGGTAAAAATCAACAACCAACAATTTAGCAATCGAACCATCGAACAATTTGACAATCAACAAAATCCTCAACAACTTGAGCCATTCATCATTATAGAGGCAAAAATATGAAAACTACCGAAGAGCTTTACAATATATTCTTACGTTGCGGAAAAGTGTCTACCGATACTCGAAGAATTGACCCCGCAAGTATGTTCTTCGCCCTGAAGGGAGCGAACTTTAACGGCAATAAGTTTGCGGGGGAAGCAGTGGGAAAAGGAGCGGCTTACGCAGTTATTGACGAAACTGAATTTCAGCAAGACGAACGATTTCTGCTGGTAGATGATGTGCTGACCTCACTCCAAAATTTAGCGCACCACCACCGGAAGCAACTGGACATGCCCGTAATTGGTATCAACGGAACCAACGGTAAAACCACGACCAAAGAGCTACTTCACGCAGTGCTAAGCCAAAAGTACGAAACCCTGGCCACCAAGGGTAATCTCAACAATCATATCGGCGTTCCGCTGACGCTGCTGGAGTTGTCCGAAGATACTGAGATGGCTATCATAGAATTGGGGGCAAACGCGGTAGGCGAGATTGCTACGCTCTGCCAGATTGCTCACCCTACCTACGGACTAACCACCAACATTGGCAAAGCCCACATGGAGGGTTTTGGCGGGCTGGAAGGAGCTATTCGGGGAGAGAGTGAGCAGTATGATTATATGCGGAAGACGAACGGTACGGTATTTATCAACTCCCAAAACCCGTTGCTGAGTAATATGGCCAAGCGGTTTGAGCAACCGTATCTTTATCCGGCAGCCAACGACTACTTTCACTGCGAGTTTATCTCCGCCGATCCGTTTGTGCGCTATCGTCACGAAGATGGTCAGAAGATAGAAACCCAGTTGCTAGGAGGGTACAATTTTGAAAATATCGCGGCGGCCTTATGCATCGGTAAATTCTTTGGTGTGCCCGCCAAACAAGCCAACCAAGCGGTAGCCGATTATCAACCATCCAACAAGCGTTCGCAGATTGTTAAGAAGGATAGTAACACCATTATTCTGGATGCCTATAACGCCAACCCTGACTCTATGCAAGCCGCCATTGAGAACTTAAAAGCGATGCAAGCTACGCAAAAAGTGGTCATCCTGGGTGACATGTACGAATTGGGCGAAGATAGTCCGCAAGAACACCGAGCTATTGGTGAGCAACTTGCCTCGGCGGGGTTTACCCAAGTATTTCTCTGCGGAGAACTGATGCACGATGCCGCCGAAACTTATCCGGAAGCGCACTACTTTCCCCAAAAGGCTGATCTAGAAAGCTTTCTGAAAGAAAACCCAGTTCAGGATAGTACGATATTGCTAAAAGCCTCGCGGGGTATTGCGTTGGAATCATTGGTAGATTTGCTCTGAAAATGGCGGATTAGTGCATATTAATCGCCACCATTATTTATTACAGCAGATTTATTATCTTTCAGAAAAAAGAACATATGAAGTTTACTGCCATAATAGAACAGGATGATCAGGTTGGTACGTTGGGCAGATAGAAGAATTTCCGGCAGCTATCTCGCAAGGGAAAAACGTAGAAGAGGTTAAAACAAATCTATTAGATGCTCTGCACTTACTGTTAGTTGGGTATTCCCTCAATTAAATGACTCAAAAAAAGGTATGGCCAATGAGTACGATAAAATAATCAAAGAGAATATTGAAGCTCTTATTCTTCCCCTAGCTGGACGATTATTTCAGTTAGAAATTAAGTCAATGACCGAAGTGCCGGACGAGTTGCAGGTAACATTAGAGAGGAAGCCGGATTATTTGAAGCACATTACGACTCAGGACGATCAAACTTCATACTCTACATTGAGTTTCAGTCAACTAACGATGGTGGCATGATCTACCGGATGTTGGAGTATTATGCCTTACTACTTCGCAAACACCGTTTACCGGGTATCCAGTTTGTCGTTTATCTAGGGCAGGAAAAACCGACGATGATCACTGTTTGGGAGTCTGCTAATATTACGTTTCAGTTTACGCTTAAGAACCTAAAAGACTACGATTACCGAAACTTAGTAGCCTCGGATATCCCCGAAGAAGTGATCTTAGCTGTCCTGAGTGATTTTCGAGATCAACCTCC
>NZ_JBARYM010000752.1:0-5789 GCF_049647865.1 Tunicatimonas sp.
TGCTCCAGAAACTGATGAGCTTCGTCTACCATTAAATCCGGAAAGAACTGACCGGGATAATGAACTTCCTGACCATTACGCCACAGATCATGAACATTGGGGCCGTTCCAGTAAAAGAAGTGACTGTAGTTATCGATGCAGCCCACCATATGGCCGAAGCTGTAGTCGAAGCCCTGCCCGGTGGGTTGCTTCTCAGCATCATGTCCTAAATGCCACTTGCCAATGTGTCCGGTTTTATAGCCCCCATCTTTTAGCATTTCGGCAATCGTTACCTCTTCGGTTGGCAAGCCCGCTCCGGCTCGGCGGTAAGGAATAGGAACGTTACCCGGTAAACCTGCCCGTAGCGGAGTGCGTCCAGTGAGCAAACCAGCCCGCGAGGGAGAACATACCGGAGCCGCAGCGTAAAACTGCGTGAACCGAATTCCCGATGCGGCCAGCGTATCCATATGGGGTGTTACCAAATCCTCCGATCCGTAGCAGTTCATGTCCAGCGAGCCCTGGTCATCAGTGAAAATCAGCAGTACATTGGGGCGGGGCTGGTTTTGGGCCTGAATATCAGACGTGAAAGCAAATAAGCTTACCAAAAAAATGAGTAGTAGTTGAGGCATAGATTTGTACTATTGTTGGTTTCTACAAGTAGAAAGGTTAGTGTTATTTAACACAAGTCCAGCCAAGTTCTTTTTCAAAACCTCGCCGATATTCAGTATCAATTTGTTTTGGTGCTTTTCTAATATATTCCTCAGCTACATTTCTTGTATTTACGTCAAGTGATTTCAAGTAGGTAATAGCTTCTTGTAATGTGGGAATCCTATAATTGATTCCCTCAAACTTAGGTGGGAGATTCGTCCAGATAGCAGCATCTAAATCCAGGTGGTTTAACCAGTTTTTAACTTCTATCTTAATTGGGTCGGCTGTTTCCTCATTTGAGGATACTGAGCCAATGAAATTATTTAATCTTTTCTCCGGTATTCCTTCTCGATTGAGCAATGAACGCTTGGCCTGCTCAATTTCAGTAGTTGACATTAGTGCCCATAATGTTCGGACAGGATTTACATTTTGAGTGATGACTAGGGTAAGTCTGCCATCCATAGATTGTCTGGTAAATTCAACTGGAAGCATTGGTCCATCCGAGTGCCATTCATTTTGAATAATCAGGTCTTTAGGTTGCCAAACCAACGAACCCCAGCCGATACAGGCAATTTTCATTTGATGCGGTTTTAAATTATTCAACGTCATAATGATCCGCCTAAGGCAGAAGTGTAATAAATCGGACGGTTCACTGCGGGATCGTCGATACAACAATCTCACGAAATAGGAGACCGCTTCGTCATACTTCCTCGCAGTGACGTTCATCTGTATTTACTAATCTCTTGAGTTAGCTATAATATGGCGTATCTTTTGTCGACAAGCATCCCAAATCCAACTATTCCATTCTTTATTCTCTAAATCACTCTTATACGAAATAAGAAGTTTTTTTAGTGCAACATGGAACAAATAAGCATTAATAATTTTTCCATCTAATATCTTTTTTTCTTTTTCCCTGGTGACAAGAAACTTTCCTTTGGTTTCACCCTGATGCAAGATTCCACATCTGATCGCCCTATAATATTCACTATTCTCAAATATATTTAATGGACTTTTTTTATCCTTTGCATACTCAAATACTTTATTAAATCTGTTAGGCGATTCGCCTCTAGGCGTTTCGTTCTCACCAGTAAGGAAAGCAGCAAAAGTTTCAATTAATAATGAGCAACTTGCTAAAATAAGGAAACCATTTTTGTATTCCTTCTTGAATATATCTATCCACTCTTCCTGCCCATTTTTAGTACAATCTATTTCTTGGTCGGTTCCAAAATCGAAAATCTTCAAAAAGCGGGTATATAATCGTTCGTAAACGTGTTCAGCTATCTCCACTTTATTGTTTTTATTTCTTATCAACTCTTCCATCTTATCCATTGAAACCTCCTCTAGCTTTTTGTCTTTATAATAGCGGGCAAATGATGTCATTCTCTTTGAAAAGTTTAGGATTAAGATTGCTATTCCTTAGCAAAATGAAGGTTAAGAGTGTTCAAACACTCTATAATAGAGAGAAGAAACTCATTTATTATCAAAAATGCTATATCTCATGAAGATTTGCTTGATTTAGCTATGCCCTCCAGCAGGTGTTTATTAGTTCAGGATAAATAATAGTCATCAGTTGCTTTCCAATATTTTCCCATTGATTTTTGCAGACCTTAGCATTACACCTCTCAACCGAAGCCTACATGAATATTTCTGAGTGGATCGCTGAAAACTGGCTCATTAGTCAAGCCGTACAACTAAAGATTATCTATTCTTTACTGGTAATTTTAGGGTTGTGGCTGTTCCGGTTCTTCGGGCTAAAGCTCATCTTTCGGGGCGTAAAAAACCCGAAAGACCGTTACTACTGGCGAAATGGTATAAAGAATCTCACTAATCTCCTGCTAGTTATTATTATTGGCTCCATTTGGGTAGACCGAGTAGGTTCCCTGGCTACTTTCTTCGGATTGGTAGGCGCAGGCTTGGCTATTGCCCTGCAAGAACCCATTGCGAACATAGCTGGCTGGGTATTTATTCTGCTACGTCGCCCTTTTGATATTGGCGACCGTATTCAAATTGGCGAATTCGCGGGCGATGTGATTGATATTCGCTTCTATCAGTTTACCATTAATGAGATTAGAAACTGGGTAGATGCTGACCAAAGTACCGGACGAATTATCCATATCCCCAACGGCAAGGTATTTAAAGAACCGCAGGCCAACTTTACGCAAGGATTTAACCATATTTGGAACGAGATCGAAGTTCGGGTGACCTTTGAAAGTAACTGGAAAAAGGCTAAAACTATTCTGGAAGAGGTGGTTCAAACCCACGTTGAGCAATTGTCGCGCACGGCGGCCAAACGATTGATGGAAGCCTCTAAACAGTATTTGATTTTCTATACCAATCTTACTCCTATTGTGTATACCCGGGTAATTGAAAGCGGCGTGTCGCTTACTATTCGTTACCTCTGCAATCCTCGTAAACGAAGGACTACCGAACATAAAATTTGGGAAGAGGTACTTACTATTTTTGCGGAACAGGAAGATATTGACTTCGCGTATCCTACCCAACGAATTTACTACAATGCTCAGGAAGGTAAAACCCAGACTCGTCGCAACACTGATGCTTTCAAACCGGGTGGAAGTACCCAGCCAGAATTATAGTAGTTGAACGCGCTAACGAGCCTTAAAAAGGGTAGCATAACAGCCTAAACTAAATTGCGGAGATAGCGTAGGTGAGGTTTAGTTATTATATTAGGGCAAATTATGGTAATGCGCCGCTTCTCAAATATCTTTTTCTCTTGGGCATATGGTCTCGTTTTGAGTGGCTTAGTGGTTGGCTTATTTACTTACTGCGACTCAGCTCATTCTGAGCAAGTTCGTCCCCCGTATCGGGCAGATCTTATCAAAGGAATCAATCTGGAGGGGCCTCGCGATCCGTTTGAACCACATGAGATAGGACCTATAGATTCTCTAGGATTTAATTGGGTATCGCTAGTTCCTTACGCCTTTAGTATTCCCGGAGAAACCTTTGTGCGGTGGCAGGCTGAAAAAAAATACTATTATTGGGGTGAAAGCCTGACCGGAATTGCTCACTGCGTAGAAATGGCGCATGACCGAGGAATGAAGGTGATGGTAAAGCCTCACTTATGGGTGAAAAACCAGGGCTGGCCCGGCGATTTTGATTTGGAAGACCCCCAGGCGTGGGCTGCCTGGGAAAAGGACTACCGCGATTACGTGCTGGCCTTCGCTGAGTTAGCCGATTCACTATCGGTAGAGCTATTCTGTGTTGGAACGGAGGTGCGACAATCGGTAAAACAACGTCCGGAGTTCTGGCGATCACTTATTCGCGATGTACGCGCTGTATACGGTGGCCCCTTAACCTACGCCGCCAACTGGGACAATTACCACAACGTTACGTTCTGGAACGAGCTGGATTATATTGGTATCGATGGATACTTTCCACTTTCGGACCAACCCAAACCTTCTAAAGAAGAACTGATGCGAGGATGGAAGCCAATTAAGAAAGAGTTGGCTTCGTTTAGTCAATCGTTAAACCGACCGTTAATTTTTACTGAATACGGCTACCGTAGTATGATTCATAGTGCAGGAGAGCATTGGAATATGGATGAAAGCGAACTAACTACCGATATGTGGGCGCAACGTACCGCTTACGATGCTCTCTACGAAACTTTTAATACGGAGCCTTGGTACGCAGGGGGTTTTTTATGGAAGTGGAGTGTGCCCCACCACCGTTCGGGCGGGGTGAACAACAGTCGTTTTACCCCTCAGAATAAACCAGCTCAGGAAATTATCTATCGCTGGAACAAAGGACAATAAGTGATGATTGATGGCTGATGATTAATGAAGAAAGGCGGAAACATGTACTGAACGAGCTCCGGGAACGGAAGATACAGCAATCAGCAATAGAACAATTAAGTAACTCAATAACTACCCAACGATGTACTACACCATTACACTATTTTCTTGGCTATTTCTGGTTGGATGTTCGTCGCCGGAAAACACTTCTTCCCAGACTGAGGTAAGTGAAAAAATCGAAACCCAAATGGTAGCATATACCGAAGTAGATATTACCTCTATTGAGCTAACTGATCTGGACGGAAACCCCATTAGTTGGGAGACCATGAAGGGTAAAAAGGTGTTCCTTAACTTTTGGGCTACCTGGTGCAAACCTTGCATTGTAGAGATGCCATCTATGAGCGAAGCAGCGGAACAGTTAGGGGAAGACTACGTTTTTCTGGCGGCTTCCTACGAAGATCTAGCTAAGATTCAGAAGTTTGCTGAGAAGCAAGATTTTACTTTTCAGTTTGTACACACCAAAACCCCCATCGAGAGTCTGAATATCTACTCGTTGCCCACTACTTTCCTAATTAACTCTTCGGGTGAATTGGTAGAAACAGTTATTGGTAGCCAAGAATGGAACCAAACTGAAGCAATGAATCAATTGAAAACTCTTTGACGATTCGGTTCTGCTTCACATTATACTTATTGGTAGTTGTCAACGCAACTCTTTAACCCGAAAAACAGATTTAAGCCTATCAGTTCAGCAGGTAGAAGTGCCCACGAGCCGAACAAGAAGAGAACCCAATCTGTTTGTTCATAAATGAATGCTTCCCGCAATAGCGGTTCTTCAATTATTGCCCAGACTGAAAATAAGGTATTTCGCGCCTATACTCAGCCGACGGATTCTATTACCAACATTCAAACCGCCTGGATACCGAACGATTACTTTATTGAATCTTTGGATTTGTAACAAAAAATATTTCGCAAAGTTTGAATAAACCCTTTAGACTGGCTTGTTTTTTATTGCACCGACGAAAGCTTCAATCTTCTCTAGTACTTCATATTCGGGAACATCTTTTTTTATCCACGTATGAATATCTCCTAAGTAATTCATACCTAAATAGGCGGCACTATTTCTAAATGGAACAAAAAAACCTTCCGTTTCAGTACTATCAGAACCACAGGAGATTGCTATCATATTTTTCCCCTTTAACTTTCTTCCTGTTTCCTTCTCTATTTTCAAACAATCAGTAATTCTGTCAAAAAAATTCTTTAAGATGCCACTCATTGAATACCAATAAACAGGGGTTATGAAAACAATCGTATCGTATTTTATTATCTCCTTAATTACAGATAGAAAATCGTCATTTAGGTTGTCGTGTTCATAGCTGTAACTATTAATATGTTTTTTCTTCAAATCGATAACCT
>NZ_JBARYM010000753.1:0-14856 GCF_049647865.1 Tunicatimonas sp.
TTTACGTGAAAAAGAAGCCCAGAAAATTGCCCCTAAGTCGGTACAGTTGGATGCTCCCTCGGCAGTACTAGATGAGTTGGAGATGTCTGTGGAATATCTCGACAAGCAAGATTGGTTAGATATTAGACGTGAAGGCAATACCCTGCAAGTTAGTTTGACCCCCGAAGCACTTGACAAAGCTGAGGGTACGTATCAGGCGCGGGTACGGGTTTTTGCTCCTCTTCACCAACTGGAGCAAATATTTTATGTGAAGGCTATTACACCTCATCACCGCAATGTTCCCGCAGATTTACAGGTGGTGGATGACCAAACTGCGCGATTTTTTCCTTCGCCTTTTGCCTGGGTAGAAAACCCCTACGAATGGGACTTCCTGAAAGGCTACGGCAGCTACCATATGTGGGCTGGTACGGCTGAAAAGGGCTTTGCCCGCTACCAGCCTGACTTAAAAGCAGGTCGCTACCGTATCTATCAACATCCTGAAGCTCACCCTACTCCGCCGTACAGCAAAGAAACTACCAAGAAGCTGCGTGTGCGGGTTATGACTGCCGAAGGCTTGCAGCAATTAGATTGGAAGCCATCTGCTTCGAAAGAAATTGGGGTGTTTGAGATGAAAGGTGGAAAGGAAAGCTACCTTGATATCTGCACCGAAGGTAGCCAGGGGTTGGTGTTTGCCGATGCTTTGGTTTTTGAAAAAGTGGCTGAATGATTTTGAAATGAAAAACTACGAGAGATAAAAGCAGGAGTGTTCGAAGCTCTCAACTTAGCATTCAATAGCTTAAACGAACCAATCCATCCTATTAAAATGAAAGTGCGAATTATGAATAATCTTAGTCAACTATTATTTTAAAGAAGGGCTTACTTCTCTTATTACTGCTGGTGCTAACGTACGCCATCACTTTAGCGCAACAGCCGAAGCATGTTGGTGAAAAGAAACTGGCTTTAACCCTTGAGGGTTGCTCTCATCTGATTGCTGATTTATTGTTTCGCCAAAGTAGCTCTGATAGTTTTGCTGTTCCAGAAACAGTTGTTCTAAACCGAAGGCTAAGTGTGAGATTCTTTTCAAGAAAATAGATGTCTACTATAATGAGGAGTAGCAGTACAATAAATGTGAGGTCAATGCAAATTAGTAAGCTGTATCGCTGTACGGTGAAAAAATAAAGAAAATTGCGTTAAATAATTCTCTATCCAGTCTGAATTAAATAACAGTCATTGGTGTGATCAAATCTTTGGTAAGTCGTGGTAAAACTATTTCTAAAATTAATAGCCAAAAATGCTAACATAGAATTCAGCCTTCCATTAATTTAATGTATCATGCTGAGAATAATACTGATGAAACCTGTATGCTAATTGACCAAACCGAATCTGCGAACGATACTAATTCACCAAGCATTGAGCGAATGAAACCCTTGCAGGCCCGAATAGGAGTACTGGGAGTAGGGCATCATACCTACTGGCCTCAGTTTAATGGGTTGCTGGAGGAGATTGAAGAAAAGCAGCGGATGTTTGAGGAGCGGATTAGCGATGACGAAGTAGAAGTAATTTCACTGGGTATGTCAGACTGTGCCGAAACAGCTTACGAACTGGTTCCAAAGATCAAAGCGGCCAACCTAGATTTGCTGTTCATCGATATGCTGACCTACGCCACTTCCAGCAGCATTGCCGCGATCTTCCAACAGATTGATCTACCGATGGTCATGGTGGCGTTGCAGCCTATGGAAGCCATGGACTACGCGCGGGCCACTACCTACATGCAGTTGCTCAACGACGATATTTGTGCCATTCCCGAATTTGTTAATGTGTCGGTTCGTATGGGCCGACCCGTGCCACCGTTGGTGATCGGTACGTTACACAACGATGAAGCAGCCAAGCAGGCGGTGGCCGACTACTGCCAGATTGCCAAAGTACTACGAAGTTTGAAAACCGCCCGTATCGGGCAGATGGGCCACGTACTGGAAGCCATGCTGGATATGCACACTGACCCCACGCAACTTTCTGCCACTTTCGGTTGCCACGTAGTACAAACCGAACCCGACGATGTGCTAAAGCATTATCAGGCCGCGAGTGAGGATGCGGTAAAAGAGTATGTCCAGAAGATTCTGCGGTTTTTTGATACCCCCGATCCTCAATCTGATCCTATCACTGAGAAACTTTCTCAGGAAGATTTATACGAAGCCGCTCGGGTAGGCGTCAGCCTTAACCACTTCATTGCGGAAAAAAAGCTGGACGGACTAGCTTACTACTACGAGGGGCAACCCGAGTCAGAAATCAGGAAGGTGGTGACCAACTTTATTGTCGGTAACTCTCTGCTCACCGCCGGAGGCTTTCCCATGTGCGGGGAGATGGATCTGAAGACCTGTATTGCCATGCTGATTATGGATCGGCTGGAAATGGGTGGCAGCTTCGCCGAATTTCATCCGGTAGATTTTAAAGAGGGCTTTGTATTAGTAGGGCACGACGGGCCGCACCATATCAATATTGCCCAGGGCAAACCGGTGCTACGTAGTCTGAAGAAATACCACGGCAAGCCCGGGAAGGGTGCTAGCGTAGAATTTACGATCAAAGCCGGGCCGATCACTATGCTAGGAATTGCTCAGAAAGCCGACGGTTCATTTAAATTTGTCATCGCCGAGGGCGAATCCCAGCACGGACCGATTCCGCCTACTGGTAATACTAACACTAGAGGGTTCTTCGGCCCCGATGTGCGGACCTTTCTCACCCGCTGGTTTAGTGAAGCACCTACCCATCACTTCGCGTTAGGAATCGGTCACCGAGCTGATACCATACAGCAAGTAGGAAGGTTTTTAGGCGTTGAGACGGTAATCATTGATCAGACATGACCGTAACCTACGTATCGGTAGTCATTGCTGCCTATTTTAGTCTGCTGTTTATGATTGCGAAAATCAGCTCCCGCCGAGCTGATGCGTCTACCTTCTTTTTAGCCAATCGCAGTGCCCCCTGGCCGCTGGTCGCCTACGGTATGATTGGAGTAGCTGTCTCCGGCATCACTTTTATTTCAGTGCCGGGGCAAGTAGGAAGTACGCAGTTTAGTTACTTCCAATTTGTGGTAGGCATTGTCATCGGCTTGTTAGTCGTAGCCCTGGTCTTATTGCCTATTTTCTACCGCGCCAAAACCATTACCATCTATGGCTTTCTGCTAGAGCGCTTTGGGCCGAAGTCCCACCAGACCGGAGCCCTATCGTTTATGGTGGCTCAGACCGCTACCGCCGCATTTAAGCTTTACTTGATGGCTCACGTGCTGCAATTGCTGATCTTTGATGAGCTGGGTTTGCCCTTCGAGCTGACCGTACTAACCACGTTGCTGCTCATCTGGCTGTACACCTACCGGGGGGGTATTCAGACAGTTATTCTAACCGACACACTGCAAACTACTTTTTTGCTACTGGCAGTTATCGTCAGCATCTGGTCTATCAGTAGTCAGCTCGACTTCTCGGTAGGCGAATTGTACCAAGCCATGCAAGAGCGGCAGGTAAGCCAAGCCTTTTTCTGGTCGTGGGACAATCAGCAGAACTTTTTCCGCCTGATGCTTACCGGAGTGTTGCTCACCGTGATGACCAATGGCTTGGATCAGTCGGTCATGCAAAAACACCTGACCTGCCCCGATTTGCGCTCCTCACAGAAGAACATCATTTCGCTGGCGATTATTCTAATTGGGGTCAATATGCTGTTTTTATTTCTGGGCGGGGCGTTGCAAGTCTACGGAGATGTACAGGGGTTAGTGCTTCCTGAGCAAACTGACAGCATTTATCCGGTACTGGCTATTGAACATCTGGGCTTAATTTCCGGTACGGCTTTTCTACTGGGAATTGCTGCGGCCGCTTATTCCTCAGCTGATTCTTCTTTGACTGGGCTTACCACCTCCTTTTGCGTAGATATTCTGAACTTTGGCGTAGATGATAATCGGACGCAACTGCGTAAGTTGGTCCATCTGGGCTTTACCTTATTGATTTTTCTCATCATTTTACTCTTTGAAGCGATCAATAACGACAGCGTTCTGTACGCCTTTATCCGCACTTCCGGCTTTATCTACGGGCCGCTGGTAGGGCTGTTCGCTTTCGGTATTTTCAGTCAGCGTACCGTGCCTGATCGCTGGGTTCCGCTGGTAGTCATTCTGGCCCCGCTGCTATCGGTACTCATTGACCTTACTTCCGAAAGCTGGTTGAATTATACGTTTGGATATGATATTTTACTAGTCAATAGTTTTATCGCGGTGTTAGGACTGTACCTGCTTTCGCTGAGCTCCAAGAAAAAACTAGATCATACGCTTACTACATGAAATACTTAAGACTACTATTTGGCCTATCACTAACTTTCTTGCTATTCCAATCCGGATTAGCCCAACCTACGGTGGAAGAAGTATTTACCGATCCGCCCAACGATGCCAAACCCCGGGGGTATTGGTTGTGGGGTCACGGCAATTTTGACTATACCCGCATCAAGGAAGAGCTCCAGGAGTTTAAAGATAAAGGGCTAGGTGGGGTAGATATTTTTGATATGGGCATTGCCGATCCCTACGAGGTTATTCCGGCAGGAAATCCGTTTTTAGGTGAGCGGATGCTCGATGGAATTGAGTTTGCTGCTCGGGAGGCTAAGAAATTGGATTTTCCCCTGGGCTTCTCTGTTTCCAATGGCTGGAATGCTGGGGGGGGCTGGACCGAGCCGGACGAGATGATTATGCGTCTGCTATTCTGGCAAGATACTATCCGTGGGCCGCAGCAGCTGACCGAAGTAGGTTTCCCTGAGATTCCTACGGTCTTCAAGAAGCCCTACGGAGAATTTCCACTCTTCCCTCAGATCAACGCGGATGGTTTCCCCGAGTACTACCAGAACGTAAGCTTGGTAGCCATACCGGTTTTTCAAAATTCATTAGTCGCCGATACCACACACATGCTAGTGTTTGATTCTAGTGAGTTACGGGGCAATAAAATAGATGTTGAGTTGCCCGCCGGAGACTGGGTGCTGATGCGAGCGGTAGTGACGCCACTGGGGCAGAAAATGTGGATGCGTAGTGACAACTCTACTGGGTTTATCATGGATCATTATTCTAAAAAAGCTACTAAACATCACTTTGAGCACGTAATTGGCCGACTGGAAGAGCGGTTAGGTGACTTGGAAAGTAGTGCTCTAGAACGACTGTACTTGTGCAGCTTTGAAGCCGAAGACTACATTATTTGGAGCCCGGAACTAGCTTCAGCATTTCAGCAACAGCACAATTACGACTTGGCTCCGTTCGTACCGGTTTTCTCCGGAGTAGATGTGATTGACGCAGAAACCTCCCAACGCTTTTTGCAGGACTACCGCGCTACGGTATCTGAGATGTTTGTGAACAACCACTACCGACAGGCCCGGCAAATTTCTAACGAACACGGTTTGCTATTGGCCTCCGAGTCGGGTGGGCCGGGGCCGCCGTTGCACTACGTACCAACCGAAGACCTGAAAGCTCTGGGGGCAGTGGATGTTATGCGAGGGGAGTTTTGGAACAAAGAATCCGAGTACTTTGATGAGCACGGCAATGATTTGTTACAGGTAGTACGCAATATTGCCAGTGCCGCGCATATCTACGGGCACAAGGTGGTGGAGATGGAATCGTTTACCAGCCACCGTAAGCACTGGCAGGAGACTCCGCTAGAACTGAAGAAACTGGCGGATCGGGCATTTTGCGAGGGAATGAATCGGGTGGTGTACCATACCATGCCCCACAGCCCGAAGGAAGCCGGAACGCCGGGCTGGAGCTATCAGGCGGGCACGCACATTTCGCCCAAGATGACCTGGTGGGACTATTCGGAGCCGTTTCATTCCTATCTGGCTCGTACCAGTGCGCTGCTGCAACGCGGGCAGTTTGTGGCTGATGTGGCTTACTACTACGGCGAGCGGATTCCCAACTTCGCTTCCGGCTCTAAGTACATTCGGAAAACCCTGGGTTTGGGCTACGATTACGACGATCTAAATAAGGAAGTGCTGTTGCAAAGTTCAGCCACCGCTGCCGGGAAGTTGCAGCTACCCTCCGGTATGACTTATCAATTATTAGTGTTGCCGGAAGATTCAGTGATGAGTATTGAAGTTTTGCAGAAAATTGAAGAGTTAGTGAAAAGTGGCGTGAGTGTGCTAGGGGCTAAACCCACCACCGTACCGGGACTGCATAATTTCCAGCAGCGAGAAAGTCAACTACACCAACTTACCAATCAACTTTGGGGGAAAAAGAGTAAGAGGAAGCAGGAAAAGACGTATGGGGCGGGCACGCTCTACACTGGCTACGCCGAGCGGGACATACTCGCAGAAAAAGGAGTAGCACCTGATTTTCAGTATCAAGCAGATGCTGCGGCTAAGCTGGATTACATTCACCGGAAAACCGACCAGGAAGATACTTACTTTATTCGGAATACTGACTCGCTAAACGTATCGGTCATAGCTGATTTTCGGATAGCGAATCAAACACCCTATTTTTTCAATCCGGTGAATGGGGAGATAACCCCCGTAGCAATGTATAGTACCCAGGACGGACGTACCCAAAACGAGCGAACCCAAGTGCCACTGAGTTTACAACCCTGGGAAAGTACGTTTATAGTATTCAAGCGCGAAACTGAGTCGCTCAATCATATTGTAGCGGTAGAACAAGACGGAGATCCACTTGATTTCTCCAATGATTTAGCGAGTGTTCAAATTGAATTAGACGAAAATCAGAACCTGACTTTTTCGACTGATGAACCCGGACAGTATACGCTGGTATTGCAAAACGGCAACCGAAAGCAATTTGACTATAATCCTCAAACAGCTGTGCAAGAAATTGGCAAAAGCTGGGAGGTGTACTTTCCCCACGGCTGGGGCTTTAAACCGATTCAAACGTTTGACAGTCTCATTGACTGGGCAACGCATCCCGACCCGGAGCTAAGTATCTTTAGTGGTACCGCTACCTACCACACTTCGTTTGTGATAGATAGTAGTCTCTTAACCGATGATGCTGACGTGAGCTTAAGCCTAGGTCGGGTAGGGGAGGTAGCTCGGGTGTATTTGAACGGACAGGAAGTAGGAACTAGCGTTTTTCCAACCCATACACTTTCGTTGAAGAATCTGCTACGCGAGGGGGAAAACTTTTTAAGTGTAGATGTTACCAATACTTGGCTCAACCAATTGATTGGCGAATCGAATAAACCTTTAGCTGAGCAGCGAACTCAGAGTAACCTAGGCAATTCGGATGGTAAACGCGAGTGGAGCGACTACACACCGCAGCCGTCGGGGTTATTGGGCCCCGTTACCATTCGGGTTCGAAAAATCCACCAATTATCAAAGTAGCTTATGAAATTGATTGGCTGTATTATACTGACTGCTTTACTGTCTTCACCGACACTATTTGCTCAGGAAAAGCCCAACATTATTTTTATTCTGGCCGACGACTTAGGTTACAAAGATTTAGGTTGCTACGGAAATCCTTTTAACGAGACTCCGGTGCTGGATAAGCTGGCGCAAGATGGAATGCTATTCACCCAAGCCTACGCGCATCCAGCCTGTAGTCCATCGCGAGCTGCCCTCATGACTGGTAAGCATCCGGCCCGTTTGCAGATTACCACGGCTTTGGGTTTAAATAGAACTGATCCCAAGTCGCCAGTTATTCCCCCTCAAGTCGCTGAGTATCTTCCTGCTTCGGAAGTAACAATGGCGGAGGTTCTACAGCGAAATGGCTACACCACCGGCATGGTGGGTAAATGGCATCTGGGAAATGATAACAATAGTGGCCCCTCTTCTCAAGGCTTTGACTACGACCGGATGATTGGCAAAAATGGACTGGATTACTACAACTATAGTATCGTAAGCCAGGGCGAAACGGTTTTTGAAGACAATGGTACTGAGTACCTAACTGATAAGCTTACCGAATACGCAGTAGAGTTTATTCAATCCCAACCAAGCGACAAGCCTTTCTTTCTGTACTTGGCTTATTCAGCCCCTCACTTATTCATCGTACCTAAAGCGGATAAAGTGAGTAAGTACATGCGAAAAGTGAATGGTTTTGATAAGGAGTACAATCCGTACTACGCCACTATGGTAGAAAGTATGGACGAGGGAATTGGTCGTGTACTTCACGAACTCGATAAGCAAAACAAGTTAGGAAATACGGTAATAGTTTTTATGTCAGACAATGGGGGGGTGGGAGTAGATCAGATAGCGTATCGTCCTACTACCGTAGCCCCATTGCGTAAATGGAAAGGCCACGTATACGAAGGCGGAATACGAGTGCCGTTAATTGTATTTTGGAAGAACAGGGTGAAGCCTGGTAGTATAAACGAAAACTACCTGGTCATCCAAGATTTTCTACCAACGTTCATGGAGCTAGTTGGTGACAATAATCTTCCGCCTAATTTAGATGGAAAAAGTTTTTTGTCCACCCTATTTCAGCCTGATCAGCACCTGGAAAGAGGTCCTATCTATTTTCACTTTCCGCATTTTAGCGGACAAGGGGCCCGACCAGCCGGAGCGGTTCGTAGTGAAGAGTGGAAGTTGATTGAGAACTATGAAACAGGGGGTACCGAGTTGTTTAATCTCAAAGAAGATATTTCTGAGAGTAACGATCTGAAATTTTCCCATCCTAAAAAAGCGCAAGAATTATTTCATGCTATGCAGAAGTGGCAGCGCGAAGTAGGAGCAAAAATGCCAGTTAGAAAGAATAGTTACGAATACTAACCCCCCCCCCATATGTCTAAAATGGCAGCATCTACTGAAACTGAAGCAGCACTTATAAGTACTCAATTGAAACTCTTTCGGTGTTTTTCCCAGATTTATTCCAGGGTTTTCCACATAGTGGGAGGGAGATACTAGAACTTGCAGAGCCTCATCCAGCAAAGATATTCCAAGTTATTTATTGCTGCTTATTTAAAGCCCTAGGATAAAAACATCTACACAGAAGAATATCTAAGTTAAAATAGTCAACTTCAGTATCTGAGAGGGAAGCTTGCATTAGATAAAACAATTTTTCTCAAGCTCTCCGCAGTGTCGTAAAAAAGCTGCGATTTTAAAAGCGTGTTTGAACTTTACCTTTTAGTTTTTTTATGATTCTTGTCCGCTCATACTTCGTCTTTTTCGCGGACGATAGCTTAGGCTATCCCCCTTTGAAAGAGTCTCGCTTGACCAAAAAATACCTCATAATAAATTTAAACGCGCTCTAAACCGAAGATTATTGTGTTTAAACCCAGCCTGTTTACTAAGTGACTCGTATTGGGCTAAAAAACGTATTAGATTAGAAGTAGTATTAGTTTAAACAAAGTTCTATTATTATTTAAGATGCTACCTCTTTTTAATCATCAAATACGTATAAAGATGAAATTCAATTAGAAATATGAGATATGTATCCAACAATATTAGCACTGTAATGATCAAACTGAGACAAACTGGAATTTTTACTCTTTGTATAGTATTTCTTTATACCCTTGCGAACAATGTACTTGGGCAACAAAAAGAAGTTGATAAAATAGAAAGTGAGGAATTCGTTGATTATAACGTTGACCTATTGTTGCCTTTTACTATTCCCGACAGTGCTATTCAGCCCCTAAGAACGTTAATCGATACTAGTCTGGTAACTGCTTTGGAGCTTAGACTTGGTAAAAACAAAAAGTGGAAGTCGCTAATCAAGCAAAAAAGAATGGCGGTAGGTGTTGTGGATCTACAAGACGTTAATAAGGTGAAGTTTGCCCGAGTAAACGGAAACGAAATGATGTATGCGGCAAGCCTACCCAAAATTGCTATTTTGCTGGCAGCAATGGACGCAATGGAAAATAATGAGATAGCCGAAACTCCTGAAATTCACGCTGATTTAAGACTGATGATCAGTAAGTCTAATAATGCGGCATCAACCCGTATGATTGACTTATTAGGGTATGACAAGATTGAGACGGTGCTAAAAGACCCCAAATACGAACTATACGATGAGGTTTACGGGGGTGGATTGTGGGTTGGAAAACGCTACGCCAAACAGGGCAACCGTAACCCAGACCCACTAAAGGGATTGAGCCACGCTGCTACTGTTTCTCAGGTTTGCCGATTTTATTATTTGATGGTAGCCGGCAAGTTGGTCAGTCCTGAGCGATCTAAGCAAATGCTGGATATTATGGAAAACCCAGCTTTACATCATAAATTTGTAAATACGCTGGATAAGGTTGCCCCTAACGCTCGGTTGTTCAGAAAATCAGGGTCGTGGCGGGAGTTTCATTCTGACTCTATTTTAGTTTGGGGACCCGAAAGAAGGTATATATTAGTAGCTTTGATTGTAGATTCTGATGGGGAAAGTATTATCAGGCAATTAGTGCGCCCAGTTGAGGAGGTGTTAGAAATTAAGTAGATTGAATTTCTAGGATGTATTATGGCGGAAATAGCCCAAACGCTAAAACTACTATTAAACAAGGTTTTCGATATTAGAGAGGGAGAATATAAAACTGCCATACTCATGCAGTTGAATATCTTTCTTCTCATTTTTACTTTACTGATTGTTAAACCTACGGTAAACGCGCTTTTCCTATCAAAGTTTGGGGCCGAGCGACTGCCTGAAGCGTTCATCTTAGTCGCGCTCACGGCCATAATAACAACTACGGTATACGCTAGAAGATTGACAAAACTATCACTCAACCGAGTGATCGAACAAACGCTCTTTATCTCCATCGTGGTACTGCTGCTATTCTGGGCATCATTGTACACAAATTTTCTGGAAGGGTGGGTGCTCTATTTTTTTTATATCTGGGTAGCCATTTTTGCGGTACTGTCTTCATCTCAGTTTTGGATATTAGCAAATCTAGTTTACAATGTGCGAGAAGCTAAAAGACTATTTGGCTTTATTGGTGCCGGTGCTATATGCGGTGGAATTTTAGGAGGCTACCTGACATCAATGCTGGCACCATTAATTGGTACAGAAAACTTAGTCCTTATTGCGGCGCTTTCTTTAATAGTATGTATTCCAATCACCAGGTCTATATGGAAAAGAAAGGTCGCTTCTTTGAATGTCTACAAAAGAAGAAAGCGATCAGTAGGGTTTGGTGAACACCCGATAAGAGTAATTAAAAACTCCAAGCATCTCACTTATCTGGCTTGTATTATCGGAGTAAGTGTAGTAGTAGCGAAGTTAGTAGACTATCAGTTTAGTGATGTGGCCTCCAGAGCAATAGAAGATCCGGATGAGTTAGCCTCTTTCTTTGGGTTTTGGTTTTCCAATCTGAATTTGATTTCTCTGCTGATTCAACTTTTCTTAACCAGCCGTATTGTGGGTGTTTGGGGCATAGGTACTTCTCTTTTGGTATTACCAGTGGGGATATTTTTTGGCGCAGTTTCGTTTTTGGTTTTACCAGAACTGGCGGCAGCAATACTAATAAAGTCCGCTGATGGTAGCTTGAAGCAATCGGTGAATCGGTCGGCTATCGAATTATTATCGCTACCCATTTCGCAAGAAATAAAGAATCGAACCAAAACATTCCTAGATGTTGTGGTAGACAGTCTGGCTACTGGTACGGCGGGTATCGTACTAATTTTTATAGTGAGAGGGCTCGGCTGGTCATCCCAAGCAGTGAGTTTAGCAATTATTTTGCTCCTGCTACTATGGATTTATGTTGCCTACTTGGTGAGAATAGAATACATCAATCTATTTAAGAATAAAGTTGTAAAGGAAAGTGGTAAAGTGCGCAAAGAAACCAGAGTAGCGCAAACGCCTACATCAATCATTTCGGAAATAAGGAAGGTGTTAAGTACGGGAACGGACAGCCAGGTACTGTACATGTTAGGCAAAACGAAGGAGATGAAGGACGACCGCTTCATTAACAATTTTATATCGTTAATTGAACACAATGTAGGGGAAGTACGAGTCGCCGCACTGGAGAATCTTAGCTACTATAAAAGCAACTTTACCGAAGATGTAGAAAAGTTAGTTTTTGATCCTAATCAGAAAGTGAGCTTAGCAGCTTTGCAATATCTTTTTAGCCGTTCGCCCAATCATATTCAAAATCTGTTGGAGACATACCTCAATCATCCCAATCAAAATATTGCGGATAATGCGATGCTTTGTTTGGCAATAGAAGCGCGCAATAACACCACATTAAAAGAGACATTTGCTTTAGCGGATCGCCTACGAAAGAAAATTGTTAGGCTTAGCCAAGCAACCGATAGCGAAATTCTGCATCTGCTCGAAATACTTGGGGCAGCTAACATTGCTGATCTAAACGCTTACATAGCGTCTTTCTTCTCTCACCCCAATCCGGTTATTCTTAATTCAGCGATTCTTAATGCGTCCGAAACCTTAAACCCGGATTTTATACCCCCAATCATTCATCTACTTTCTTTTAGAACGCATCGGCAGACTGCCAAAACTGCTCTGGTACATTATGGCTTGCCAATTATTGATGCCTTGTTAGTAATGATAAATAATAAAACGATTGAGCCTACTGCTGCCCGGTTTGTTCCTTCAGTTATCGCGTCTTTCAACTACCAAAAAGCGGTAAACGCGCTCTTTCAAATTCAAGACAGTAATGATCTGACGTTGAGTATTGAGGCTTTACGATCGCTAAATAAGATGAAGGAGGAGTATCCTGGTCTGTATTTTAATAAAGAGGTTATTGTAGACCGAATACTGACGACCGCCTCATTATATCAAAATACACTCACGGCTATGCATGCCCAGATTATTGTCTCTTATAAGAGGCGAAACTCGGCGAAGTCTACTCCCGAATTAGAAGACGCCCGACGAAGTTTAATTGAATTGTTGGAGCGAAGGTTGGACGGCGACCTAGAGCGAATTTTTAGGCTATTGGGTTTGAAGTACCCCTTTGACGATATTTTTACGGCCTACAAAGGGATTCGTGATGACAGCAATGAACAACGAATCAATGCCATTGAGTATATGGATAATCTACTGGATACTAATCTAAAAAGAGTGCTGGTACCCATCATTGAAACAACCGTTATGGACATCAACGAGCATAACTTTACCAACGTCAAGCTCAACATACCTTCCGAATACGATTGCTTTAAAACGCTCTTGACAGGGAACGATCAGAAAATTAAACTGGCCATTCTATATTTAATAAGGCTATCAAATGATAAGCGATACTTAACGCTGCTAGCTCCTTATCTCTATGACGAGAATATAAAAATCAAGCTATTTGCTAATGAAGCTTCCAAAAAATTAGCCTTAGTGGAGTAGCTTATCTATGGATGAAGCTAAAGCAAAATGATCGCCACTAGAATTTTTCTTTAGCACATTAGACATCAGACATACCATATAGATTGTGCTGTCGGGATGTTCTACGATAGCTACCGAGTTCATATAATTTGCTTTATTGCCCTTGTATTTTTCACAAGTATAACCGTCTTCTGCGGCGCAACTGTACAAGCTTCCTGATTTGAAATAAACGGCTGCTTTAGATAAGGCGGTAGAAGCCGCGTATCGTATTCTTCGATCGGTCATATACATCAAACGTTTAATCTCTAAGCTTGACGCTGGATCAACAACTTCTCCTTGCTCAAGAGCTACCATAAACTTCATTAGGCCCCGGGTGGTTCCCGTGCTTCCTCCTCCTCCGGGAATGATATTTCCAGCTCCTCTGGTAAAAAATTTCCCTAACCTCCATTCATTTTCAGTGATGTCTATTTGCCGCAAAGGCTCATTTACTACTTGCATCGCCAGCGTACTTAGTTCCGCTTTTGGTGTTGTTGTAAAATAGTCATTGGCCTGTTCGTTCGTCAGAGATGGGTAAGCTTCACCAAATACCCTCATCAGTAAGGCTTCTCGCCAGATTACGCTGGCGGCACCATTATTACTAACCGACATCATATGATCTACCCACTCGTAAAGGGTAAAATTATCGGTTGCCTGCGCTATGCGTTTAACTATCTTCTTAGTATCCACGTCAAATACCGGTATGGTATGCTCATCTGTTAGCACCCACTGACCGCCTACTACATACTTGTCTCGCAATAGCTGCTGTCTTTCGTCGAACGAATCCGGATAGATGCTCTCTAATTCGCTAAACAGGGCGATTGCTACCGCCAGTTTTCCTACACTGCCCGGCTGATACTCCCGTTTATCTTGTTTCGATGCGTAGCGTAGGGGCCTGCCAGGAGTAATATCAAGGAGGGACAGGGAATAGCTCTCGTGCATGTTGGGGAATAGTCTATCGACCTTGCGTTGAAGTTCCCGATCAATATCTACCTTACTCAATAAGCTATCACTGGTTGTTTCGGTAAGGTGTAATGCAATTGCATCAAGTGATTTTAATGCGCCCTCAATAGACTTCTTTCCGGCCAACGCTTCGTTGTTCACCATTTGTAGGTGCAGTAGCCGACGAATACCGGTCTGATCATAGCCATCAATCGGATAGGAAGAGAGACCAGCAGAAAATACTAACCCGAACAAGGCGACAAGTATCATTAAAACTAATTTTTTCATTCTTCGATTTTTGTATTTAACGAAACTTGCTTGTTTTTGGGCATCTGAGGAGTAATAGATTCTAAGTAGGTAGACTGCACGGCCCTATTATTTTCAACAAATGGCCTTACTTGAAACAGCCATAGTTTGTTATTTAAAAATCCAAACTCTACATCGTAAGGTCCCTCTGAGTCAACCCCCGCCGTGTTAGGCAATTCTACTCGGATTTTATTAGCTAACTGTATGATATCCTCGATATTCTGCTGGTTCAAAATTTGGGTTTCATACGTAGCATCCTTTTTGAGTGTACCCCCTTCTTGAGGTAGTGTCGTGTACCGGGGCTCTCGGGAAGGAGACAGCAGTCGACTGTTGCCGTTAGGCTCAATTAAGTAAGACTCAGCCGCTTGCCCATCCACAGCACCGCCCACTCCTCGGCTGATGGCCACAGT
>NZ_JBARYM010000754.1:0-7774 GCF_049647865.1 Tunicatimonas sp.
CAACTCCATCTGCTCCTCAGTTATATCAGCGTTGTGATAAACCTTCGCTACGTCGTCATCGTCTTCCAACACATCAACTAGTTTCATTACACTGAGTAGGGCTTCGTCGTCAAGCGTTACGCTGGTGGTAGGGATGCGCTGAAGTTCCGCGTTCTCTGGTTCTATGGATAACTCATCTAATTTGGTTTGAAGCGAGCCGAAGTCCTCCATCGCGCCGGTGACTTGTACTAAGCCTTCTTCATAGGCTACATCTTCCGCTCCGCCGTCAATCAGTTCCAGCATCAATTCGTCTTCTTCCATGCTTTTAGGCTGAGGGAATACAAAAACCCCTTTGCGATCGAACAGATATTCTACCGAGCCATTTTTGCTCAAACTGCCCCCGTGTTTGGTAAATGCCGACCGTACATTCGCTACGGTTCGGTTGAGGTTATCGGTAGTGCACTCTAAAAAAACGGCTACCCCGTGCGAAGCATAGCCTTCGTAGGTTACATCTTGGTAATCATCGCCGTCGGCTCCCGAGCCTTTGCTTACTGCCCGCTCAATAGTATCCTTGGGCATGTTAGCCCCTTTGGCATTCTGAATAGCGAGGCGCAAGCGGGGATTTCCGTCCGGGTCGGGGCCACCTTCTTTAGCCGATACGGTTATTTCTTTAATAAGCTTGGTAAATATTTTGCCCCGTTTGGCATCTTGGGCACCCTTTCGCCGCTTGATGTTTGCCCATTTACTGTGTCCGGCCATAGTACGAACGTTTTTTAATTCAAGTCTGACTCTTCACCAATGGTTTCAGTAGGAGTAGAATCTATGTTAAAGTGCAGTGATATCCGTAGGGTTTCCTGAAGCGGATGGTTCTGATCCTGGGGTAGAAGGTAAGCAAAATCTACTCCGAACACTTGGTAGCGCAACCCCAAACCGGCGGTAAAATACTTGCGGTTCCCTTTGTTCTCATGCTCATAAAAATAACCGGCCCGTACCGCAAATAGCTCATTATACCAATATTCTACTCCAGCTGAAATCATAATTTCCTGAAGTTCTTCACTAAAGCCATCGGGGGCATCGTTGAAAGAACCAAACATTCCCGATAAAAGCCCACGATCAGGATTTCTTCCTCCACCGGGTGCTATCACAGGTTGGCTATTGCGAAAAACAATTTGATTAGTAACACTATCGCGCAGATAGATGGGAGGAGTAGGCACCAGTAGTTTATTAAAATCTACGGCAAAAGTAAGCTTGTTGTAAGGGTCAAGGTAGGTAGTAAATGCCCCACCTACCTTCAGATTGGTCGGAATAAAATCGGCTTGATCTTCATCGAGATAGGTGATTTTAGCCCCAATGTTAGAAATATTAGCTCCAAATGACCAGTTTCCTTCATTACCGTTGAACACAATATCTTTGGTATAGTAAATACCTACATCTGCGGCCCCACTCAATCCAGCCTGACCTTCCGTACCACCAGTACCGGTATTTGACAATAAATTAGAGTGAATGAAGCGCCCCGTTAGACCGGCACTTAGGTTTTCACCTAGCTGCAACGCAAAAGTAGCCGCCAACGAAAACTCCCGAGGGCTTACTAAGTTCAGCAATTCTCCCTGGCGATCGGTTAATTGAATATCGCCCAGATCAAAGTAGCGCATAGACAATCCTAAAGCTTGCTGCTGATTAAGCTTTTTATAAGCCGATAGATACGAGATCGACATATCGTTCACTATTTTGGATAGCCAGGGGGTAAACGAGGCTGAAACTCCGAAGCTAGGTTCTAAGTATGCTAACTTAGCCGGATTCCAGTGGGTAGCGTTGGCGTCGGGAGTAGTTGCCACTCCTACATCGCCCATACCACTGGCCCGAGAATCAGGCGAGATTGCTAGAAATGGCACGGCAGTAGTAATTACCCTTCGGTTTTCATCTTGTCCTAAGATTGCCTGAACCGGTTGCCCCTGCTGAGCCAGAACGTGCTGACCAATCCCTATACAATTAAGCGCGATTGTTAGGATAAAGCTATTACGAATAAAATACTTCATATTAATGAGCAATAATAAGTTGATGCGTTTTTTGTTCAACGGTATTAGATTGTGTATTTCTGATTTTAATATTAGCGTAATAAATGCCGGAAGGCAAATGCGCTCCGGCGGTGGTTCGTCCGTCCCAGCGCAAATTATTTAGCCGAGTCGTTACTTCCGACTGCGTAGTCTGCATTTGGTGGACTAATTCACCCTGATTACTGTAGATTTGAACGGTGACGTCTAATATAGTGCCTGGTTGATTATGATCCAGCACAAACCGGGTTTCTTCTGAGAAAGGATTCGGATAATTATAAACATCCGTAACCCAAAGTGTTCCGTCTTCCCCTACCCGAAACGAAAGTTTGGCCATTCCCGAATTATTATAAGTGTCCCAGGCCTGCAAAGTTAGCTGATATTTTCCCTTCTCCAATCCTTCCAATGGGTAGCGAATCCATCCCGACTGAAAATTATCTATATCAGCTTGGTAGAAGTCATTTAATACGAAAGTACGACTTTCTTCAGTTTCTTCATAGAAGAGTTCAGCCGTAATTGTTTGCCCTAAGCCGCTCGAGCTAATGGATATTCCGTGCTCATCATTTAGGTGAGCTAACAACAACGAATTATTTCCGGTAAGTCCACCATTGATAAAGGTAGTATCGTCCATAAAAAGTGTCATCGCTGGGGCAGTATCATCATTAATAGCCGGACGATGGCTTCCTCCTATGGTAAAATTAACGGAAGCCCCGTGAGCATCCCCACCTTCTTCAGCCGATGATCCGCTGGCGTAAGCGGTAATTTTACCCGGCCCGGTTTGGTAAACGATATTTTTAGGTACCACAAAGTTCAATATAAACTGCCCGTTTACAACACGAGCTTTTCCCCGGTGAATAACGGAGTTTCGCTCCTCAAATTGCATGAATGTTCCTTCATTTCCTCGTGTACGCTGTAAAGTGCTTTTATCTAGCACTTCCACCTCTACTATTCCACTGAAGTTGGTTAGCACCTGCTGGGTAGTGGGCGAAACGACTCTACCAGTCAATTGAACATAGTCTAGCGCCCGTAGGGTATCCGTAATCATGAACTGTTCATTCGCCTGCCTCACTTCTAATCGCTCTATATTAACCTGCGCCTGCGGGTAGGCCAAAATCATACTAGGATCGCCAAGTAACGAGAAGTTACGGTTCACGGGGCCATTCAGCCCATCGTTTTTGGTACGACGAAAAATTTCACCTAAGGTGAGTGGCTGTCCGTTTTCCCGACGAAAAACTTCATTATAAAAAGCCCGGTTGAGCAGAAAATTAGAATTAGAAAACACCGGACGCGAGGTAGTCACCAAACCAATTGCCCCTCCCTTTTCGCTCAGAATTAGCTTTTCCGCTCCCGAAGTTTCCTTAGGACTATCGTGTCGGCCAAATTCGCAGGTAGCCGTTACAAAAAAGGGCAAACGATCGTAGTTGCGAAAACGATTAATCATGCTATTCGTCAAAATACTCTCTTGTGCCCAACGGGTTTCGCTACCGTGCCCGGTGTAATTAATTATGAGTGCCCCTTGCTTAATCGCATCTTCAATCTCCTGACTCACTGCGGGGGCAATTTCCGTATTAGGAAGCTGCTCTTGCTCAAAGGCATCGGTATAAATTTTTCGAATTGAGAAAGAGGTGTAGGAAGTATCTACAAATTTAGCTAGTTTTTCAGCGTCGCGCTGGTGCTTATCGTTGTCGCCATCGTCGGCTACAAACACCACCTGATTACGCCACTGCCCAAATGTTGCTTCGCTGGTTTGGTAGTGAATTAATTTATCTACCACCGTTTTGGCTTCTATTGCGTTCTTGATCGGTAGTCGGCCTACTCCAATATCCAACGAATGATCTCCCGCAAAACTTTCTACCCACTCACCTTCGTCATCTTCTAAAAACCCAAAGTAGTCGTCGGAAGCATAACTATAGATAGGATGCACCGAATTGCGCGACTGGTAGATAGGAACGATGTTCGTGTTATCATCCGTATAGCCTTTATAGTCGTAAGAACCCTTTCCGAATAATAATACCGACTGAAGCTGGTTAGGCTGACGGTCATATAAATACTTTAGATAGTTGCGCAGGGCGGTAACATCGGGGGCTCCTGAAGAAAATTCGTTATACACCTGCTGGTTGGTGACTACCTGCACGCTAATTTGGTTATATGTACGCCGAAAGTCGGCCAGTTGCTGGGCTTCAGCTAGTAAATCTTCTCTTGTAACAATCACCAAATTAGGAACGCCACCTCCCGCTAGATTCTGATTGGCTACTGTTCCCGAGAAGGTTGGAGTTAGAAAGGAAGTTGAAGTACCCGCTACAAACTCTTTCAATGTATCACTGGTAGCCGCCACAAAAACCCACTGGTCATTACTTCCACTTACGGACATTTGAACTGGCTCTTGAGAATCAGATACATCCCAGATGACCGGATTTTGATCAGCACTAAGGCGAAACTGAGTAGTTGAATGATTTGCACTTTCTAAGTTTCGGAAGCGAATAGATTTATCAGCCGGAATTGCCAGGGAACGAGCTCCCTCCACGATCAACTGATCTAAATTTGCTTTGGCTTGGCTACCGTTAAGCAATAATGTAACAATAGTGCTACCTGATGAGCTGTTGTTAACAGAAAATGTTGATTGACTAACTTTTCCCTTCTGAGTGTAGGTTCCCGAAAGAACTTGGTCTAGTGATACCTCCCCCACTGCGTTTCCATTGACTGAAACCTGCACATCGGCTGGACTTTCGGATCGTCCTACCAAGCGGGCATGAACCCTCATTGGATGTTCAGCCCGCCAATTTCCTACAGTAAAGCTAATTTCTACCGATTCTCCCCCAGCAAGTTCTTCACCTAGCCACTCTCTTCCTGATCCGCTTTCCTTTCCAATTTGCCAGTAGGTATCCAGTAAGTTGTACAGTTCTTCTTCGTGCACTAAGGCATCTTGGTAATAGTCTGTGGCCCAGGCGGGGTTATCAATTGACGATGCCGTTTGAACTCGTTTGCCTAAGTTACTTCCCAAGGTTAGAAAATAGTAAGCGGTGTCGCTATACAGATTTTTTTGATAAATAGCTTGGTAACCTAGTTCGTTGTCCGGCTCAAAATAAAGATTATGAGGTGATTGTCCGTAAAAGAGTATATAGTCATCGGCGTCTAGACGATCATCGCCCCCGTCTTCGATCTGGATAGCTATTTCGGGCAAATCGCTTATTCGGGGTTCCGCCAGCGACTGTGATAGCATTCCGCCTCCTTGGCCAAACACTTGAATAGTTTTAGACGAAACGGATGAAACATTAATGCCTAGAGCAGTCAAATCGCTACCGGACAAGCGGTACAGACCGTCTTCGGTAATAGCAAACTTGTACCAATTTCCCTCTGCCAACACAGAAGAATTCTGAGCCCAGCTTCGAGCGGAGATTATCTCAATAATCAAAAATAGTAGAAGTACCCGCATGCATGACCCGTTTTGTCAATCCATTCACGTTTTTTTGAGCACTTTAGTATGAATAGCTTACGGAAAAGCAGCCCAAAACCTACGTTCACTCCGCAGTTAGTTCGTACTCGTAGCTTTCCATGATCAAATTAGCCAGCAGTTTGGTGCAAGCTTCTTCCACCTTTTGTTTAGCCTGAGTTTCATCGCTTGCCGAAAGTTGCAGCGTGATATGCCTTCCTACCCTAACATCTTCAATACTATCCAGCCCTAGGTTTTCTAGTCCAAGTCGGACGGCTTTTCCCTGAGGATCTAAAATTTCCTTCTTGGGCATTACGTTGATTTTAGCGATAAAATCCATGAGTATAATTGAAAGCGGAAAATGGACAATTGTTAATGAATAACGCTTATAGCATTTCCATTAATCATCAGTCACTATTCATTAGTCATTATTGTGACAAAAGTAAATAATTTTCTACTCGGTTGTTGGGTTACGGGCTGACTTTGTTGAAACAGCTATCGAAAGTAGAATGTAGAGCACTAAAACGATAGGAATAGCTACCGAACGCAGTAGTATAAATAAGATAATAGAGGTTATCATAAAAATATACTTAAGCTGATTATCGGCCCAACTATAATTTTTAAACTTAAAGGCTAACAGTTCAATGCTCGCAACTAGTAGGTACGCATCAACCAAAGCTAGTACAACTAGAAAAGCCGGACTAGCGATCAACATTTGAAACCAAGCGAGCGTACCGAGGGGTAAAGCACTGATTAATAGCGCGCTAGCAGGGGTTGGAAGCCCAATAAATTTGTCGGTCTGCCGAGTATCCACGTTAAAAATAGCTAGGCGCAATGCCGAAAACGCCGCAATAACGAAGGACAGATAAGGAATCCACGTATCTTTCACCTCCAGAGCATTTTCTATCAGACCGAACATAATAAATGAGGGTAGCACCCCAAAACTCACCATATCGGCCAGCGAATCTAAGTCGCCCCCAATAGTAGAGTATGCTTTCAGAGCGCGAGCGACGAGGCCATCGGCAAAGTCTAGTAGCGCGGCAATCCAGATGAAGTAGGCAGCCATTTCCAGATTACCCTGGGTAGCAGCTACAATACCGAAACATCCGCTGAGCAGATTGCTTAACGTGATCGCGTTAGGGATATATTTGGTTGGGTAAGTCAATATTTTTTTGGCAACTTATCAACTTGTTAGCTGGTTTACAAAAAATATGACAAAAGTAGATGTTATAATAGTTGGTCAGGGCTTGGCGGGTACAGCTTTAAGTTACTATTTGATGCAGGCCGGCTGTCGCATTCAAATCATCAACCATAGCAAACCAGAAACTGCTTCGCGGGCAGCCGCGGGCTTGTATAATCCGATTACTGGGAGAAAGATGGTAAAGACTTGGTTGGCCGATAAGATTTTTCCCGAAATTGAGCCATTTTATCAGAAATTAGAATTGCTCACCGGGCAGCGCTTCTTGCATTCAATGCCTATTTATCGGCCGTTTCTCACCAACGCCGAACGTTCCGACTGGAGCATTTTAGCCCCTCAATCTATCTATCAGCCTTACATTAGCCAGGTATTTCAGCATAGTAGTTTTGGCGATTATATTAATGATCCTTTAGGGGGCATTTTGCTGCAGCAATCGGGCTACGTAGATTTGCCGGTACTTTTATCGGCCATGCAGCAGTATTTTCGTGAGCAGTCCGTATACCAGGAGGGTATTTTTGACGTTACTCGGGTACAACAAGAAAAAACAGGTATTCAATACGGAGATTATCACAGTCGGTGGCTCATTTTCTGCGATGGGGCCGACGGTTATCGCAATTCTTTCTTTCATTGGTTACCTTATGAGCCGGTGAAAGGGGAAATACTCTTGATTGATACTGAAAAAAAGAGTAACATCGTCTTCAATAGAGGAATATTTGTGATGCCATTTGGTGATAAGTACAAAGTAGGTTCTACCTATGACCATCAGGATTTAACGTTTGCTCCTACCGAAAAAGGGCGGAACACTTTGGAAAGTAAACTAGACAAACTACTAACTATGCCTTATCGGGTGGTAGACCAGTGGGCCGGAGTTCGTCCGGCTACCCGCGACCGGCGACCATTCATTGGAATACATCCGCACCATAAAACATTAGGTATTTTTAATGGGTTAGGCACCAAGGGTGTGTCGTTAGCCCCTTATTTTGCTCAGCATTTTACCCGATTCCTAACCGAACAAGCTTCCCTGAATCAGGAAATAGATATTCAACGTTTTGAGAATTTTTACCACGCCATGAGCTAATGAATGGAATAAATCTACTAAAATACGCGCTCCTACTG
>NZ_JBARYM010000755.1:0-1821 GCF_049647865.1 Tunicatimonas sp.
CTAAATCATAGAGCATTCTTTTAATAGAAACCCAACCCACCTATGAAAGCCATTCTTACCAAATCTTCCGGCGCAGCCAATCAACTTTATTTGGGTGAATACGAAACACCGGAACCGGCTGCCGATGAAGTACTGGTTAAAGTCCACGCTACCGCACTGAACCGGGCCGATATCTTGCAGCGAGAAGGGAAGTATCCGCCGCCCGCCGGAGCTTCGCCTATTTTAGGATTAGAGATGAGCGGAGAAGTTGTAGAAGTGGGCAAAGAAGTAGAAAAGTGGAAGGTTGGAGATAAAGTATTTGGGCTATTGCCCGGTGGGGGCTACGCTGAGTACGCAGTGATTCATCAGGATATGGCGATGGCGATTCCGGAGAACTTATCGTTTGAAGAAGCGGCGGCTATTCCTGAGGTGTTTATGACCGCTTTTCAGGCGGTACACTGGTTGGGGAGGTTACAGCCCAGCGAGCGGATTTTAATTCATGCGGGAGGCAGTGGGGTAGGTACCGCCGCCATTCAACTAGCCAAAGAAATGCAAGCGGGGGATATTATTGTTACCGCTTCCCAGACCAAGCACGCTGCTTGTCGGGAACTAGGGGCGCACTACACGGTTGATTACAAAAGTCAGGATTTCCGGGATGAGGTAAAAAATATTACTGATAGAGAAGGAGTAGATGTGATTATCGATTTTGTGGCGGCCCCGTATTTTGAGCGTAATATCTCGGTGCTTCGTACCGACGGACGGCTGATTATGCTGGCCCTGCTGGGGGGAACCCACTTAGAGCAATTTAATCTGGGTAACTTACTACGTAAACGAATTCAGATACTGGCTTCTACCTTACGCTCCCGTAGTCGGGATTACCAAATCCGCCTGACCGAAGCCTTTGCCGAGTTTGCTATTTCCCGCTTTGAGGCCGGAAGATTACGCCCGGTCATCGATCAAGTTATGGACTGGAAGGAAGTAAAAGCGGCCCACCAACGGATGGAATCCAACCAAAACGTTGGAAAAATTGTCTTAAAAATTAGTAAATCCTAATTGAGGTTTGCACAAATTAGGCTGATTTTTACGTTCTAAACCTAAAGGATACTATTATGATCTATCGATATATTTTCAGCATATTTATCATTACCAGTCTGACACTGGCCTGCTCACCGATTAAAACATTCACCGAAGCCCCCGCCGATCAGCAAGTAAACCATTACCGAACTTTTGCTTTCCTATTGCCCGATGAAGCCGAAATGGATCAGGCCAGTCTGATTCTGTACGATGAAATCCGAAAGAGCATTGTAGCGCAATTGCGTGAAAAAAATTACCAACCCGATGCGGAAAATCCGGAGTTGATTATTGCCTTTAATATTATGACCGATGAAGAGCGAAAGGAAGTAACCCGGTCGGCTGATCCCTACGGGGCGTACGGTCGGCGGATGTGGGGTTATAATCCTTACGCTTTGGGTGGCTGGATGCCTTCGCAGCGGTTTAAAGAAATCAAAATTGAGAAAACCGGCACAATGGTCGTAGATTTATTTGATAAACAGGCCAAAGAACTGGTTTGGCGGGGCATAGGCATAGGTCCAGTGAACAATCCCGAAGAACGATTTGAGACTGCTTATAAAATGGTAGATAAGATTTTCAAAGAGTTTCCAGCTAGTATGGCTAGTGCTGTTTCAGCAGCTAACTAAGCATTAGCCCTCTTTTTTACTGGTTTGCTCCTTCTTCTCTTCTTTTTTAGGACGACTTACCCCAAATGTTCCTTTGCTTATTTTTCCGCGTTTTGTTTTTTTGTCTCCTTTACCCATAGCGTTAGAATACTATTGATTGAAAATT
>NZ_JBARYM010000756.1:0-13410 GCF_049647865.1 Tunicatimonas sp.
TGATTACCAAAGAGCAAATTCATTTAGACATTGAGTTATACGAAAAGTTACTAGCTAACTAGTTGGGTATTCCCCTCTACTCATTATCTCGCCTACTGAACAAGCATATTGGTCAATTAATTGACGAAAATGGGTGGAAGCAGCAAAGAAGATGCTCAAGAGTGCTCAATATAAATAGTTAACAAACTTTGCGGTAGCCGTCAATAGTGGCTTCCGTTCGGAATCTGTTTTTTACGTGAATTTCAAGAAGATTACAGGCATAATGCCGACACAATATAAGAAAGGCGTTGAGAAAGAAAGGAGAAGCTTAGTACAGCATCTTCTGCACTTTAAGCAGGAAGTGCTATCCACTGAGGCGCGAATGTGTCTGGCAAACCTATTAGTTTGTGGATTCTCAGGTACCATTAAATATACTACTTGTCAGAGTGTACCACTTCATTTTCCAAGTCTTTACCTTCTTCGAAATCGCGAATGTTTTGTAAGGTGGTTTCTGCAATACTGGTCATGGCTTCCTGCGTAAAAAAGGCCTGGTGAGAAGTAATTAACGCATTCGGAAAAGTCATCAGCCGGGTAATCATATCATCTTGAATAATGGCTCCCGATAGGTCTTCAAAGAAAATGTTCTCCTCCTGTTCGTACACATCTAATCCAAAATACCCTATTCGTTGATCCTTCAGCCCCTTAATTACTGCTTTAGTGTCTACTAATCCTCCCCGACTCGTATTAATGAGCATCACACTGTTTTTCATCTGTTTGATAGCTTCCTCGTTAATGATGTAGTGTGTTTCTTTGGTGAGTGGGCAATGCAGGGAAATAATATCGGATTGACCAAAAAGTTCGGGTAAGCCTACAAAATCAACGTGCTGTTTTAGTTCTTCGTTAGGGCGCGGATCATAGGCAACTACCCGGCAGCCCACCCCCATCATAATGTGAGCAAACACTTGACCAATAGCCCCGGTACCGATTACTCCCACTGTTTTGCCCCGCAGATCGAAACCGGTTAGGCGTTCTAGTGAAAAATTTCCATCGCGTACACGGCTGTAAGCCAAGTGAGTTTTCCGGTTCAAAGTGAGTATCATTGCTAATGCGTGTTCAGCTACTGCGTAAGGCGAATAAGCTGGTACTCGTACTATCTTAATTCCCAGTTCTTCGGCTTTAGCAATATCTACGTGGTTAAATCCAGCACTCCGCAGCGCTAGTAACTTCACCCCCTGATCTTTGAGTGCTTTCAGCGTTTCCTCATTACCTTGGTCATTGACAAAGATGCAAACCGCTTCATGATCCTGAGCCAATACGGCGGTGGATGGGCTCAGTCCCGTATCAAAGTAGGATATTTCGTGACCGAATTCTTCATTCACTTGGTTCATAAAGGTTTGGTCATACGTTTTGGTACTGAAAAATGCTATTTTCATGGTTAGTCTATCTCGTTATTGCAGTTTTTTTCTTTTCGTTTGATATAGAGAACTAAGCAGGCTCTGATTCGTTCTTACCGAAGATGAATTTGCTCGCTCACTTCTACTTATCCCGCGCTACTGCTCCACTTATGGTGGGAAGTTTTTTAGGCGACTTTGTTAAAGGAAAGAAGTACCAAACGTTTGAACCGGCTATAGCCGAAGGTATTTTGCTCCACCGAGAGATTGATTACTTTACTGATTTTCATCCGGTATTTCTTCAGAGCAAACACCGGTTAGTAGACCAACATCATCATTTTGCCGGAGTGATTGTCGATATTTTTTACGATCATTTTTTAGCCAAGAACTGGCATAGCTACAGCGATATTCCGTTAGAAACTTTTACTCAGAAAATTTACCGAACCCTGCACGAACAGCAGACTATTTTGCCCCAAAAGGCGCAGCAAGTTTTACGCTACATGCGTGAGCATGACTGGCTACGTAATTATGCGGAACTAGAAGGCATTGCCCGAACGCTCAGGGGTATGGAGAAACGTTCCCGCTATCCTAACCAAATGGGATCAGCTACTGAGAATTTACTGCAACACTACGAACGTTTTGAGCAAGAATTCTCGGAGTTCTTTGAGCAAGTGCGGGTGCATACCCGAGAGTGGCTCACCGAGTGATAACTCGGCTACCTATTACCTGGTTTTACCGTAAAACTGTAAGTTCCGGAACCCGCTTGTAAAAAGACGCGCTGGTCGTTGAAACTCACCAGAGAAAAATTTTGATTATTTTTCAGTTCACTATCAGTAAAAATGAGCGTTTCGCCTTCGGTAATTTGCGGATTATCGACTCCCGCTACGGGTAAGGCAAAGGTAGCTGTGGTATTGCCCGGTATAGTAATTTTCAATTGTACGTCTTCGCCTTTTCGCTCCCAATCGACGGCAATTTCACCTCGTACTGACTGGTAGTGGCCCCGAGCAAAGGTCAGTTCACCTACGAGTGAGGGTTTAATCAATACGTGATCCATTCCTACTGCATTTTCAGCTGGCTGAATACCTAAGATAGATTGGTAAAACCATTCGGATACTGAACCAAACATAGGATGGTTCCAGGAAGCCTGATTCGGCTCTTTCCAGGTCTCCCATAGCGTAGTAGCTCCTTGCTCGAGCATATGACCGTAACTAGGAAAATCTCGTTGATTGTTAATTGTGTAAGCCACATCATTTTGGTCTAGCTGATCCAGGACATCCCACATCATTTTAGTCGAGAAAATTCCGGTAGTAAGATGACCTTGTTCCGTTTGTAAGATATTATCTAACAGTACCTGCTGAGCTTTCTCTTTCAGTTCCGGATCATCTAACCCCAATCCGTAGTACAAACCAAATACCTGATTAGCCTGCGTGATAGCTGAATCAAGCTGACCCGTATTTGAATTTACAAATCGCTGGTTAAATACCGTTTCGATATCCTGAGCTAATTGCTGGTAAGTCTGAGCTTCTTTCTTGTGGTTTAGTATTTCAGCAAATTCAGCTACTAATTGGGCAAAATGATAATAAAATGCCGTACTGGTAAGTGGTACCGCTTTGTAGCTGAGGCTAACATGGTCGCCAATACCATTCTCAATATAATGATTGGGAGCCTGGGTTTGTAAAAATTCCAGCGCGCGCTTTGCTACCGGATACTGTTCTTCCACAATTTGACGATCGCCGTAGTAGCGATAAAGTTGCTGCACCACAAATGGATGGGCCAGTTGCCACCCAATGGGGCCCGAACCCTCACCAAACCCCTGAGTATCAATGCCATTGTAGGGAGCCGTTTCGGGTAAGCCGCCATTGGGGCGCACATCATCCTGAAAGTCGCGGGCAGCTTTACGGTAGAAGTTCGCCATATCATAATTATAAATGTAAGCTTCCGCCGCCGTCACAATATCCCCCCCGTAACCAAACTTCTCTCGTCCAGGACAGTCGGACTGAATACTAAACACATTGCTAAGCATAGTCCACTCAGTTACTTCCTGAATTTCGTTAAAAAGGTCATTCGAGCAGGCGAATGAACCGTGGTCAGGCAGATCGGAGTTTAACCGCAAACCTACCAATGATTCTTCAGAGAGCTTCCCCGAATAGCCGCTCACTTCCACGTAGCGAAATGCCTGAAATCCAAACTTTTGCTGAAATATCTCCTCGCCCCCACCTTTCAGGGTGTAGTAATCTTCCTGGTAGGCGGTGGGAGGTGCTCCGGGGCCGCCACTCAGGTTCCAGGCTTCTTTAATATGTCCGGCCACAGTGGTAAGCCCGTTAACACGCCCGTTGTCAAAGAGTAGTTCACCGTAGTGCATTTTTACGGTCGTGCCCACTTCGCCATTAAGATTAAGGCGAATCCAGCCGGCAAAATTCTGCCCCAGATCAAACACATAAATCCCCGAGTCAGGTTGGGTCACGGAAATGGGTTTAATGGTCTGGGTGATACGAATGGGCGGAGCCATTTGCGCAACTAATTTTCCACCAGGAGGTTCTGCCAAAATAACATCTTGCCAGCTTTCCGCGCTAAAGCTAGCAGTACTCCAGCCCGGTTGTTCTCGGCGGGCATCGTAGGTTTCGCCTAAGTAAATATTATTTTCCAGCAAGGGGCCATCATCCCACATCCAGCTATTATCGCTAGCAACTACTGTTTTACTACCGTTGGTATGCCACACGTGCAACTCCGCGATAAATTTGGGTTGACCAATGGTTAAGAACTTGCGTAGGTTAAACCTTCGGAACAGTCCGAGCGGCAGCGGATTGTACCAACCATTGCCCAGAGCTACTCCTAGAGCATTTTTACCTTGTTGCACTTGGGAGGTAACATCGTAAGTGCTATACAATATCCGCTCACCGTAGTTAGTCCAGCCGGGGTCAAGTACTTGATCGCCCACCTTTTCTCCGTTAAGTTCGGCTTCGTAGTAGCCCAGCCCGCTAATGTAGAGTCGGGCTTTTTCTACTGATTGGTTTAGCTGAAAAGCTTTACGAAAGAGCGGGGCCGGAATGGTATCATACATATCTTCTTCTTGCTCAGGAGCTGGTCTTCCGTCACCAATCCACTGAGCTTCCCAATCCGATTCAGCTAACTTAGCTATTTCCCACCAAACCGGTTCGGCATAATCAGTCTGATTACCACGATTATCCCAAATTCGAACCGTCCAGTAGTACCGGGTGTGAGGCTGTACCGGTGGCCCGGCGTAAGCTACACTGATACTCTGATCCGAAGTAATTTTTCCACTGTCCCAGATATTCGCCATGCCGGAAGCTACATTTTCGGCAGAACTACCCACCAAAATCTGATAGGCGGTTTGCGTTATGTTTCGCTGACTACCCGAAACTACCCAAGATAATCGGGGAGTAGCAGTATCAATACTCAGTGGATTGGCTCGATACTCAGTTTGAAGATGGGAAGGAGGATTAGGGTTATCAGCGAAGGAATCAATAACCGGATAAAGTAGTAGAGACACTACCGTTAAAATTAACGCTTGAGTTAGCTGAATGTACATGCTTCAGATGTAATCAAAAGTTAGTTGAAAACTTCAAATTCAATGAAGTCTCCTTCTTCAATTTTGTGCCGACCAGTGAACCCTGCGTTTACTTCTACAACGTACAAGGCTTCTGAAGAAGAGGGAATAGATTTTTTCGAATAAGGCATTACGCCTTGGTATATGGTAACAATTTCTTTGTTCTCACCAACGTAGATAATATCCAGTGGCAGTTTAGTATTCTTCATCCAGTATGCCTGCGTTTCGGAACGATCATGAATGAATAGCATCCCTTGTAATTCATCCATTGCGCTGCGGTACATCATACCTTGGGCCCGTTGTTCCTGGTCATCAGCCACCTCAATAGTAATTTGCTGCAAAGTATCTTGTTGTCCCTCACTTAGAAACCATAGTTGTCCCTCTTCAATAAATTGAGGCTCATCTACTACCTTGGGATTATTAAGTTGATCAGATGTAATGTACGATTCCTCTTTATTAAGAAAAAAAAAGTAGACAATAGCTACAATAGCCCCTCCTACTAGGGCAAGCACAAGTAGCTTCCGGGCCGAGGAAATCTTGGTAATTTTATCTTCAGGGTTGGTGGTAGGTTTGCTCATATTTAACATTATAGTCAGGCAAATTTAGCAGTTAATTACGAACTAGAAACACAAAATTAGCATCAGGGTTTGTTTTAAGCTTTTTTCGATGCATCTATCATTGAAAACTTATTAGCGCAGCAGGCCCAATCAAGTTACTCCGTTCAGTAAACTGATTTGCAAATTAGTAGTAATTACTCATATTTGTGCGCATTAACTATTTACTAAACTAACGTACTTCAAGATGGAAAACATAGATATTTCTCCTGCAATCCAAACCCTGAGCGAATATGCAGCTCTATATATTCCGAAGCTACTACTTGCTATCTTTACCTTAATTATTGGATTATGGATTATTAATCTAGTTGTAAAAAGTATTCGGAAGGCTTTAACTAAACGGCAAGTAGACCCTTCGTTGGTTCCATTTTTATCTAGCCTAATTAAAGCGTTACTCGTTGTTATTCTACTAATCAGCGTAGCTGGTCAGCTCGGTGTAGCTATCGCCTCTTTTGTGGCTGTGCTGGGTGCAGCTGGTTTAGCGATTGGTTTAGCCTTGCAAGGCAGCTTGTCTAATTTTGCTGGCGGAATACTCATACTTATTTTAAAGCCATTTAAAGTAGGTGATGTTATTGAAGCTCAAGGAGATACTGCTTCAGTATCCGAAATACAGATTTTTTATACAATACTTAAAAGTTACGACAATAAGACAATCGTTATTCCTAACGGGTCATTGTCTAACGACAAAATTATCAACTATTCTACTGAACCTACTCGTACTGTAGAGTGGGTGTTTGGTATTAGCTACAATGATGACATTGATAAAGCCCGGCAGATTATTAAAGATACGGTGTTTGCTGACGAGCGAGTACAAAATCGAGATACTCCGTTTATCAATCTGGCGGAACTAGCTGATAGTTCGGTCAACTTCAAGGTGCGGGCACAGTGTGAACAAGCTAACTTTTGGGCGTTATTTTTTGAGAAGACCGAAGCGGTAAAGAAAGCGTTTGATGCCAACGGAATTAGTATTCCTTATCCTCAAGTGGATGCTCACCTTTATCAGGCTTCACCGGGGCAGTGACCTTCTTCTCTCTATTACATACATAAAATCTAATTCGGTCAGTCAGTGACTGCCAAAATGAGACCGTATCATGAAAAGAATTATGTTATTCATAGCAATCTTTGCCAGTTGCTACAGTAGTCTACTAGCTCAAATAGATACTCCTTTGTCAGTTTCAGACTCTTTGGTTGCGGATACTATATGGACTACTTCTACTAGATTTGGAATTAATTTCAATCAGGCCGCTTTTAGCGATAACTGGACAGGGGGAGCGGTGAATTCCGTAGCGTTTTCGGGTTTATTTAATTATCTAACCAGTTATCAGCGGGGATCATGGTCGTGGGACAATACTGTAGACTTATTGTACGGGGTAATTAATAACCAGGGACAAGGAATTCGTAAAAGTCAGGACCGGATTTTCCTTGACAGCAAAGTGGGTTACGATATTTCGGAAGATTGGAACGGCTACGGTTCACTGAATTTCCTGACGCAATTTGCTCCGGGCTTTCGCTACGTGGCGCTGCCGAGCGGCCGCGAAGACGGTGTGCGTATCTCTAATCTTCTGGCACCCGCTTTTTTAACTTTATCCTTGGGGTTTGAGTACATGCCCAATAAAAATTTCTCACTTCGGTTGAGTCCGTTTTCGCCTCGCATCACAATTGTAAACGATACTACCTTATACAATAATTTAGAATCTAGCATGAACGGCACTGCTTACGGTGTAGAAAGTCGAGAAGGTGAAACTATCCGCTATGAGTGGCTAGCTTTTCAGTTACTAATGAGTTGGAATAAGAGTATTACCGAGAATATTGGTTTTCAAGCTCGTTATCTAACTTTCACCAACTACGAACAACTCTCTTTCGATCAAATTGATCATCGGTTAGATTTAACCATAACTGCTAAACTAACCCAGTATATTAACGTCAATTTTTCAGGGATTGCCCTCTACGATTTTGACCAGACTGAAGAACTACAGTTTAGCCAACTCATTGGGGTGGGAATTTTACTTAGCCGGGAAAAAGCAGTAGTGGATTAACCTTGGCATCTTCCGGCTTGCTCAAAAACTACTTTTCTTTGTCTTTTTGGGTGGAGCAGCCAGTGCTTATCCTCGTAGCTTCTCAGCGGTAATAGGTAACTGGCGGATACGTTTTCCGCTAGCCCGGTACACAGCATTGGCAATAGCTGCACTAGTAGGAGCTTGCGCTGCTTCTCCCCCACCCAACGCGGGTTTATTAGGACGATCGATAATTACTACGTTTACTTTCGGCGCATCCTGAAAGCGAAGGATAGGGTAACTGTCCCAGTTTAAGCTAATAATATGTTGCTTATCAAATAACACTTCTTCCTTTAAAGTCCAACTGGCCGACTGTATCATACCCCCCTCGGTCTGATTTTTTAACCCATCCGGATTTATAGTTTCTCCGGCATCAATTACTCCCCAAAGGTGCAAAAGCTCAATTTCTCCGCTACTGACATCTGCTTTCACTTGGGCAGCTACGGCACAGTACGCCGCTGAGTTCTTGTAACGGGAAAAACCGAAACCCATTCCTTCCTGCTTGGCTAGTGATATATTTCTCGTCATGCCATCTAGCTTTTTCATCACCGCCACTGCCCGAGGATCATCGGATTGTTTCAACCGAAATTCCAACGGTTGTATTCCGGCTCTTTCTGCTAACTCGTCCATAAAAGATTCTATAGCAAATATATTGGCGTAAGCGCCCAAACTACGTAATGAGGAAACCCGCAGGGGCCCTTCAAAGAAGTGAGCGTCAATTTTTAACTGAGGGATTGTGTAGTAAGGATCAGCATTGCGGTACCCGCCCCCACTGTAGCCGTAGGAGGTTCGAGGATGGGGATTTTTCACGTAGTGAGCCGGCATCAGGTTTCCGGGATCGCCGCCGGGGCGGGTACTATGCGAATCTGACCACAGTTCGGTATACCATTCGGCAATCTTACCTGATTCGTCCAGGTTGGCCTGAACTTCCAGTATCATTGCTGAACCCAGAGGCTCCCAGGCGTGCTCTTCTTCTCGCGACCACTGCATCCGAATATGTACGCCCGGATACGCTACAGCCAATAGTGCAGCATCAGTTGCCGCATCATCCGCCCCGTTATGCCCGTAACATCCCGAACCCGGTACTCCTTTAATATGAATCTTATCAATGGGCAATCCCACTACTTTAGGCAGCGCTTCCCGCAAGGGATAAACTCCCTGGCTGTGCGACCATATCTGTAATTGCCCTCCCTCGTAGTGCGCTACGGCACAAGACGGACCAATGCTTCCGTGCATAATATAGGGTTTGAAGTACTGAGCTTTAACAGTATTATCATTCGTCTTAAAGCTGGCTTCTTGCACCTGCTGAGAACTGGCCGGCAAGGTTTTTAGATACTCTACCAGTGGCTGATTGATAGGCAACTTCTCGGCTGCCGACCACTGAGCATTTCCACGAAGAAACCGCTGGGCTTGCTCAGCCTGATATTCATCTTCAGCAATTACGCCCAGAAAGCTACCGTTGCGAACTACTTTCACTATTCCCGCCACTTTTGCTTGGAGTGCTGCTTCGTCGTAACTTTCGAGAGTGGCCTGGTAAGCGGGTGGGCGTACTACCCGGGCGTGGAGCATACCCGGAAAGCGCAAATCCTGGATAAAGTAAGATTCTCCGCGAACCATCTGGCTGATATCTGGGCGGGAAATTGGTTTACCTACCCACTGATAGTCTTCCTTAGGTTTTAGTTTTACCGAAGCCGGAACTTCTTCAGTAAGCTGTTCGCCGCTTAAAATATCTTTGAAAGTCAACCGCTGCCCATCAGTCGTAATTACCGCTCCCGCTTCCATAGTGAGAGAGGAAGTATCAACATTTAGCTTCTTCGCCACCCGATCCAGAAGCAAGGAACGAGCGTGAGCCGCCGCGTAGCGTACCGACATGGCACTGTTTATAATAGAACCACTACCCGCCGTATAACCTTCGTCGGGAGTAACTCCAGTTTCTACAATATGCACTACAATCATGCTCGGGTCCGTATTAAGTTCCTCCGCCGCTACCTGCGCCACCGCCGTGCTTATACCTTGCCCTAACTCAATTTTACCGGTAAAGATGCGTATTTGTCCGTCGGCCAATACTTGCAACCAAGCGTTCACGGTAGGATTACGAGCTAAACTGCGAGGTAGCTTCAAAGCCGGTGAATCAAGCTGTTCAGCCGCCAGCCCGCAACCGCTGAACAGGCTAAATGCAACGATCAATCCACCACTATCCTTAAGAAATTTACGTCGGGTATAGGTTGATTTCATAGCGAGAGGATCAGGGATTCATGGTTTGAGCCGCAGTACGAACCGCCTGCATTACTCGAGCGTGAGTACCACAACGACAGAGTACTGGCTGCATTTTTTCTCGAATAATGTTATCGTCGGGTTGATCGTTTTCTTCCAGAAGGGCTACGGCGGCAATGATCATCCCATTGAGACAGTAGCCGCATTGAGGCGTTTGTTCTTGTTCAAAAGCCTGCTGCACCGGATGCAAACTTCCATCGTCTTGAATTAGCCCCTTTAAAGTAACTATTTCTTTATCGGTTACCGCAGATACCGGAATTCGACAACTGGGGGAAGCCTTCCCATCTAATAAAACCATACAGGCTCCGCACTGTTCTAGCCCACAGCCGTACTTCGGCCCGTTTAACTCCAACTGATTGCGAAGAACGTACAGAAGCGGGGTGAAGGGATCAGCTTCTACTGGATGCGTCTGTCCGTTAACTTTAATCGTCATTTTCTCTTTCACCCTGATAATAATTGATGTTTGGATAAATTATGAATTTACCTTCTAAATAACAATGTTTAAAATGTAGTCCATTTGTAGCCGCCTTGTGAGCCAATAAGCCCTTGCTTTCTCAAACTTCTAATGATTCAGTTATTGCACTTGTCATTTCGCCGGATATTCCGTTTCTTCCCACCTAAACCTGACCTTACTAACCTATGAGAATTTTACTTGGCTTTCTATTTCTATTTCCTACTTTTCTATTTTCTCAGGATCGCTTGACCGGTGAACAGTTTGCTACTCGCTCGGAGGTGATCGCTCAGAACGGAATGGCCGCTACTAGTCAGCCGTTAGCTACGCAGACGGCACTCTACATTCTCCGGCAAGGGGGCAACGCTATTGATGCCGCCATTGCGGCTAACGCGGTGCTCGGTTTAACCGAACCAACGGGCAACGGAATTGGTGGCGACCTTTTTGCTATTGTTTGGAATGCCGAGAGTGAAGAATTACTCGGTCTGAATGCCAGCGGTCGCTCACCCTACGATCTAACGTTAGAATACCTAAAAGAAAATGACCATGATAATGTACCCTACCGGGGAGCTTTATCGGTAAGTGTGCCCGGCTGTGTTAGTGGTTGGTTTGCGCTGCACGAGAAGATGGGAAGCTTACCTATGACCACCATTCTACAACCAGCAATTGATTACGCTCGCAACGGCTTTCCGCTAACGGAAGTGATTGCATCCGGCTGGAAGGGCAACGCCCGCGTACTCCAGCAGTACGAAGGCTTCTCCGATATTTTTATGCCCAATGGTAAAACGCCCGAGAAGGGCGAAATATTTAAGAATCCAGGGTTGGCGAACACTTTAGAAAAAATCGCCAGCGAGGGCCAGGATGCATTTTATAAGGGTGATATTGCCAAAACGATTGCTGACTATATTAAAGAACAGGGAGGCTTTTTATCAACCAAAGATTTAACTGATCATACCGCGGACTGGGTAGATCCGGTTTCTACCGACTACCGAGGATATGAAGTGTACGAACTTCCGCCCAATGGTCAGGGAACCGCCGTTCTACAAATGCTCAATATTCTGGAGGGCTACGACTTAGCCAGTATGGGCTTCGGTAGTGCGGAATATATTCATCACTTAGTGGAAGCGAAAAAAATAGCTTACGAAGACCGAGCCAAATACTACGCTGACCCCGATTTTGTGCAGATTCCGATGGAACAACTGATTTCCAAAGAATACGCGCAAGCTCGTGCCGAGCTGATTGACCCCGAGCGAGCCGGTGATGAATATCCGGCCGGCGAACTGGAGCAGGGAAACACCATCTATATGACGGTGGCTGACGGCGATGGTAATATGATTTCACTCATTCAGAGCAACTACTCCGGTATGGGTTCGGGAATGACTCCTCCCGGTTTGGGTTTCATTCTACAAAACCGGGGAGCTTTGTTCAGTTTGGAAGAAGGCCATAATAACATATACGAACCTCACAAACGACCGTTCCACACCATCATCCCGGCCTTTGTGACGAAGAATGGTAAGCCCTACCTGAGCTTTGGACTGATGGGGGGTGCCATGCAACCGCAGGGCCATGTACAGGTACTCGTTAATATGATCGACTTCGGCATGAACGTACAGGAAGCTGGAGATGCCCCCCGGATTAACCACGCTAGTGAGTCCCAGCCTACCGGTGGTAAAATGACCGACGGCGGTATTCTACGGATGGAAACCGGCTTTTCATCAGAAACTGTTCAGCAACTAATGAGAAAGCGGCATACCGTTCAATTTGCCCGTGGGGTTTACGGCGGCTATCAAGCCATTAAGTACGATGCCGAAAATAAAGTGTACATCGGCGCATCCGAATCGCGAAAAGACGGACAGGCGGCTGGTTACTAATTCACCATTCTAGCGAGAAGCAGTCTTCCGCAATGTAACGAGCATCTTTCCCCGCATTGCTTTGTAATGACCGGGAAACGTACAAACGTATTCATATTCTCCCGCTGGGGGGGCTACAAAGTAGATGCTTTCCGTAGTTTCGGGCTTTAGAATACAGGTATGAAACAATACTTCGTCTACCATTGGCACATAGCCCCGGTCGGTTCCTGCTAGTCCTAAATTCATCGCCTCCTCGCCTACTTGGTCGGCAGTATTAGGTTCAGTGACTACTAAGTTGTGCAGCATATCGTCATTGTTGTTGAAGATAACCTGCACTTTATCCCCTTCGGCTACTGTGAACTCGCTTAGATCGTACTTCAGTCCTGGTTCGGTGCCTACCGTGATCACTACGTCAGGTTGTTCCCAATCATCAGGCATTTCGGTCACGCGCTTTTCAGATTCTTCGCAGGGGGGGATTTCCGAGGTTTCTTTTTGGGCAATAGGAGCCTCAATTTCGGTTCCTTCCGCAAAGTTATTTAGCGTATAGTATCCTATATCGTGTAAAAGTGCCTGACCGCTCGCCGATTTTAAGCCGTCTACCTTAATTTGATGAATATAGCCCTCCCGAAGTCCATCCATATGTAAACGCACTTTAGTCTGATCGGCTGAGACCTCAGCACTATGCACTCGGCACTCCTGCTGATTGATAATTGGGCTACCGTAGCTACGATGATAACTGTAGATGAAACTATTAATTGGATATGTAGAAACCTGCGATGCCGTAGTTGCATCAACCGGTTGAGTAAACTCCAGCTCAAACCCGTTAGCTACCGCCCGAATAGCTTTAATCTCGAACGGGGTTTTTCCCGTCCACACCAAACGTTGTAAACCATAAGGTTCTTTTCCAGTAGACGCCCAACCTCGGCTGGTCATGCCCACGTACATATTATCATCCGGTCCCCAGCGCATTCGTAGAGTACCGGACGAGAAGCCCTCCCGGAACGGAAAACACGCCCCCTGATACTCACCGTTAATTTTTTCCAAGAACACCCGCATTACCTTACTGTGCCCCTGATCACCGACAAACATTTGTCCGGCAAAGGGCCCGAACCCTCCTTGGGTAGTATCAGTCATGATGTCGGAAGTAGAAATCCCCATAATCGTATGCGGAAACCAAACCGTCGGCGGCTTCATGCTGGAAATATTCTTCGCAAACTCATGCATTAGAC
>NZ_JBARYM010000757.1:0-1797 GCF_049647865.1 Tunicatimonas sp.
ATCATGGTTTCCATTTTTTCGTACATGCGCCGTTCGGCCTCAGTGAACGAAACCGCATCGACCAGGTACATCTCCGATACGTTCTTTGCTTTTCCTTTCTCGTCGATCTTTTGATACTTTATTTTACAGGTAAACCAGGTGTTCATAACAGTTGATAATGGATAGTGGACAATTGATAATGAGTAATGAATAACATGCGGACTACAATCAGAAAAGGGTGCTTAGTAATCTAGTAAAGTACTTACTAATTATTATTCTGCGCCGCGCCGACATCACTCATTAATCATTAATTTTAAGGGCAGCAAAAATAAGATTTCTGATGGGAATCCCCGAATGCATTTAGAAGAAAGTTTAGTGTGCTTTTGTGTTCAAATTGTTTTAAGTGAATACCACCATCTTACTCGAATGAAAGCTATCTTAGCCAATAGTGCACGATACTCATATTAAACGCCTTTTCCCTATGACCTTACCATCGGTTTCACTTCGCTTACTCACGCTGCTCGCCTTCTTCTCATTCTTAAGCTGTACTGAATCTGAACAGCCGAAGGGGCAGATGCCGGAGGGTAGTTTGGAAGAGCAGTTAACGTACGTCAGCGATCCAGCTAATTTTAGTTCGGAAGATGAACGATTGAATGCCCTCTTTGAACTGTATGCCGAAAGCAAAAAGCGAAACTCCCCAATGATGGCTACCTTTTTGGGTATGGAAGGGTATAATCATTTGTGGGATGATCTTTCTCCCGAAGGGCGACAACAGACTATAGACGAATCAACTGCATTCTACAAAGCTCGGGAGATGTTCAACGCGGATGATCTGGATGAAGACGATCAACTGAACTACGCACTTTTTCAACGCGACGTATCCGATAGCTATAATCTGTATGCTCAATACCCCGAACAGTATTTGGTCGTTGACCAAATCCAGGGAATCAACCAAATGATACCCGCAGTGCTACAGATGATGCCCCAACGGTCGGAAGATCACCTAAACGACCTATTAGCTCGCCTACGGGGCATTCCGGCATTGATGCAAAATACCCAACGCTTACTTCAAGAAGGTATCGAGCAGGGAATTGTCATGCCGCGTACCACCGTAGTTCAGGTGCCGGAGCAAGTACGGGGCATGATTGCGGATGACCCTAATAAAAGTGTGTTCTACGCCTCATTAGCCTCAATAAATGAAACTATTGATCTGGAAGGAGTGGACGGTGAATCGGTGCAGCAGGAAGCGCAGACGCTCATTGAGGAAGAGATCAATCCAGCGTTAGAGCAATTTGCTACGTTTATGGCCGAGGAGTACGTACCCAACGCTCGGGCATCGTTTGGGCTAAAGGACTTACCCAATGGCGAAGCTTGGTACAAAGAACGCATTCGTAACAACACGACGACTGATCTTAGTGCTCAGGAGATTCACGAGATTGGATTAAGCGAGGTGGCTCGCATCCGAGAAGCGATGCAGCAGATCATCGATGAAGTAGCGTTTTCCGGGGATATGCAGGCGTTTAACGAATTTCTAAAGACCGATCCACAGTTCTACTACGATATGCCCGAAGCACTATTGACCGGCTACCGGGAGATTTGTAAGCGGATTGACCCGAAGCTGCCTCAACTCTTCGGTCACCTGCCCCGCTTGCCCTACGGGGTAATTGAGGTGCCCGCCTACCAAGCACCAGCTACCACTCCCGCTTACTACCAACCCGGGTCAATTAAACACGGCACTCCCGGCTACTTCTTTGCCAATACGTACAACCTCAAGAGTCGCCCAAAGTGGGGGATGGAAAGCTTGGCCATCCACGAGGC
>NZ_JBARYM010000758.1:0-4906 GCF_049647865.1 Tunicatimonas sp.
CCGATTACTACGGCGGTGACGGCTGAAAGTAACACTGCCGCTGCTCCCAAATCCTTGATTCGTTTAATACGGACATCACGCTGAGGCGAAATGAAATCAGCAATATCTTCTATGGCAGTATTTAAGATTTCGGTCACGAGTACAAAACCAATTGTTAGAACAATAACTACCCATTCAGTCACGCTCAACCCGAAGAAGACTCCCAGTATAATTACCAAAAAAGTAATTGCCAGATGCACCCGAGCGTTGTGCTCCTCTTTAAATAGCACCCGCAATCCACTAATTGCGTAGCGAAAACTTTTAATCCTATCGCTCAGTGAGAATCTCTTAGAAGACATATATTTTAAGTAATCAATGAGAAGCAAAATTACTGATTACTAATTGCTCTTTGTTACTTGTTCATTACCTAAGCATGGCGGCTCCAGTAGTAGGGAGTAAATAGCATCAACACGGTGAATAGCTCCAACCGCCCAAGCATCATTAAAAAGGACAAAAACCACTTACCAAAGGCGGGCAAATGAGCAAAATTATCCACCGGACCTACTGTGCCGATTCCGGGCCCAATGTTGCCGAGCGAAGTAGCTACCGAGCCAACTGCCGTCATAAAGTCTACCCCCGACAATGACATAATCGCCGAACCTATCGCAAAAATGGTGATGTAGATAATGAAAAACGCTAGTACGTTAAAGGTGATATCTTGGGTTACGGCATTGCCATTGTAACGCACCGGAATTACCGCGGAGGGGTGAATCTGCCGTTTCATCTCCAGTAAGCTATTCTTTAGCAGAATAGTGTGCCGAACAATTTTCACCCCACCGGAGGTAGACCCTGCCGAACCACCGGCAAACATTAAAAGGAAAAACACCACCGTGAGCAGCGGCATCCAGGCGGTGTAGTCGGCAGTAACGTAACCAGTGGTGCTGATAATCGAAATCACCTGAAAAATGGCGTAACGAAAAGACTCTTCAGCATTATTTTCAGTAGAAACAAAGATTCCAATCGTAGTAATTGTGGTGATAATGACGGTGAACCACAGGTAGTTTCGGAACTCTTCGTTTTGCCAGACTTTTCGGAAGCTTCCCTTTAGCATAAAATAGGTAAGCGAAAAACTTGTGCCCGCCAAAAACATAAAGATGGTCATCACATACTGAATGTAGGCTGAATCATAATAAGCAATACTCGCGTTTTTAGGAGAAAATCCACCGGTAGCCATAGTAGTGAGGCCGTGGTTAATTGCATCGTAGAAGCTCATTCCTCCAATCCAGAGCAGAACCGTTTCGGTAAGGGTTAGACTAAGGTAGATAATCCACAGCCGCTTGGCAGTGTCCCGAATGCGGGGCTTTAACTTATCCGGAGTGATACCAGGTGCCTCCGATTGAAAGAGTTGCATGCCGCCAATACCTAGAATAGGAAGAATGGCTACGGCCAGTACGATGATTCCCATTCCGCCGATCCACTGGGTAAGGCTACGCCAGAACAGAATGCCCCTAGGCACTACTTCAATATCGGTAAGAATAGTAGCACCAGTGGTGGTGAATCCCGACATGGCCTCAAAAAACGCATCAGGGTAGGTAGGAATAGCCCCACTCAGCAAGTATGGTAAGGAGCCAAAAAAAGAGATCAGTATCCAACTTAAGGTCACTACTAAGTATCCATCGCGCCGTCGCATCTCCTTATCTCGCTGGTCGCGAGTGATAAACCAAGTGCCTCCGCCTACAAATAAGGTGATACCCGCTGACCACAACAGTGCTTGCCAATCTTGACTGCCGTAGTAGAGCGATACGGGCAAACAAAGCAGCATAAACCCTGCGGTGAACACCAGAATAAGCCCCAGAATGTTAAACAGCACCTTCCAGTTAAATAGCATATCCGTACGGGGGTGTTATGGTGTTAGAGTGCAAGGTGTTATGGTTTCTAGACATTAATTATTTCGTTTGGTGCTTCTGCTTATAACCAAATTAATGGATTACTTTACCACTGTAGCATCATTCCACAATGGCCTGAACACTATAACACTACGCATAATAACACCATAACACTTTGTCATTTAAAAAACTTCTCTACCTCGGGCAGGGCACCCCGTTGGCTTAATACTACTACCCGGTCGTCGCACTCAAACTCAAAGTTACCCAGTGCAATGTAACCTTTCCCGTTACGAACCACACCGCCAATAATTGCATCCCCTGGAAATTTTAAGTCTTTTAGTCGGCGGTTCGCAATTTTACAGTTAGCGTTCACTTCGTACTCCAGAATCTCGGCTTCCACCCCGTGAATGCCCGTAATAGAAACCACATCGCCCTCGCGGATGTAGCGGAAGATAAAATTGGCTGCGATCAGCTTCTTGTTGATCATGGTATCTACCCCCATGTTTTGGCTTAGATGAATGTAGTCCATGTTCTCTACCAGGGCTATGGTTTTCTTCACTTTCTGATCCTTAGCTACCAAACAACTGATAATGTTCGTTTCCGAGTCGCCAGTAAGAGCAATAAATGCATCCATATCGGCTAGTCCTTCCTGCATGAGCAAATCTACATTGCGTCCGTCGCCATTGATTACGAGCACATTTGGTAACTGATCAGCCAGTTCAAAGCACTTGTCTTTGTCTCGCTCCACTAGTTTGATCCGGTATAAATCACTTAGCTTCCGAGCCGTGTGGTAACCCGCTTTACTTCCTCCCAGGATCATCAGACTCTCAATTTCTATCTTTACCTTACCTGTAAGTTTTAGCACTCGATCAATGCCATCGGGCTGAGCAATAAAGTACACGTGGTCATTTACTCTCAAACGGTTATTTCCCTTAGGAATAATGGTTCTACCGTCGCGCAGAATAGCAACAATTATATACGAATTATCGGGGTTGAGTCGCGAGGTTTCAGCCAGGGTTTTGCCGATCAGATTACTATCGTGATCTAGGGTAATTCCAATAAGAGATAATAATCCCTGATCAAACTCAAAGGTATCGGTAACCGCTGCCATACGCAGTAGTCGTTTCACCTCCCGAGCCGCCAACGATTCGGGTGAGATCAACTCATCAATTCCTATAGTTCGCAGATCTAGCGTTTCTTTATCAATCAAAAACTCTTCATTACTAATGCGGGCAATCGTACGCTTCGCTCCCAGTTGCTTAGCAATGATGGTAGTAGCTAAGTTTATCTCTTCCGACTCGGTAACCGAAATCAACAGGTCGGCTTCTTCCACATTGGCTTGTTTCAGTGTTTTGAAAGAGGTGGAATTTCCTTTAATGGTAGCTACATCAATCTGAGTGCCTAGCTGACGAAGCCGCTCGGCATCCAGATCAATTACCACAATTTCTTGGTTTTCGTACGAAAGGAGTTTAGCCAAATGTGCTCCCACATCACCCGCTCCGGCAATAACAATCCTCATAGCAGTATTGATCTAAAAAAGCAAATATAACATAATACTAGTGGAAAGTGGGCAATGAACAATTGATAGTAGTAAGCTATTGACTATCAAAATATTAGAGTTATAATTCGGAAGATAAAAGATGGAGGACAAGCTAGCTACTGCTGCTTTTTAAACCAGATGGGATGTACCGGACTCCCATCGGCACTTTGCACCTTTTGTTTAGTCGCGCTTTCCATTCCACGGCTTCCGGCTCTTTGGTAATTTAAAGATGCTGGGGAACCTCCCGTATGCTGGCTAACTGCTTGAACTGCGGATGGTCAATTTTATGATCTACTTTTTCGTAGGCCCAGGTAGTGTGATAAGGTACGTGAAACGCATGACCGCCCAGATTCAGTACGGGCATAATGTCCGATTTAAGTGAATTGCCGATCATCAAAAATTCTTCAGGGGGAATGTCCAGGTGTTGAATGAGTTTCTCGTAGTTGGGTTCTTTCTTTTCGGAAACAATCTCAATATGGTGAAAGTATTCGGCCAGCCCCGACTTTAGCAGTTTCCGCTCCTGATCCAGCAAATCACCTTTGGTAGCCATCACCAATCGGTATTTTCCTTGCAACACCTGTAGCACCTCCTCTACTCCATCCAGTAGTTCAATCGGCTTATCCAGCATCTCTTTCCCAAACTGAATGATTTTTTCAATCGCCGCCAGACCAATCGTTTTATCCGACATCTGAATAGCGGCCTCTATCATGGAGAGCGTCATGCTTTTAATGCCGTAGCCGTAGAGAGTGAGGTTTTTTATTTCGGTTTTCAACAGCTCACGAGCAACGCTGTGGTGCGGTAGGTAGTCTTCCATCATCTCGCAGAACTTATCCTCCGTTTCCCGAAAGTAGGGCTCGTTCACCCACAGCGTATCGTCCGCGTCAAAGGCAATTACTTTTATTGTATTTAGCCCCATTTTGTATCTTATTTCAGTTGGTTACATAGATACAAAATACTCGGGAATACCTGCTAATTTAGCTGAAGTGAAGTTGAAAGAATCCGTTGGAGTCTATAAAATCAATTTCATTGTTTTTGGATCAATACCTAGTCGCTCAAAGTACTCTTCTTGGTGCTTTTCAAATTGCTTTAAGGTTTGCAAGTTTACTTGAAAATCGTGCTTTCCGTAATTCTTGGCGTTCTTTGCTAATTTACTCACTCCGAAGTAGCTAAAATCAATAGATTGATACTCGGCTAATGAAGCGTTATCTATTCGTTGTCCATCAACCCAGACTCCGTAGACCTCAGAGTCCAACCAGTCATTCAACTGATTATGACTTGGTGCTTTTTCCGTAATGAATGATAGTGAAGGCGGCGAAGGAAATCGTGCTTTTTCTTCTTCGGTGGCTTCGTCGTATGTTCTCACTATTTTATTGCCAGTAGCATCGGTGTACCGGGTAGTAACACCTCTGTTGCTCCAATAGCGATCTTTTACAATCCGCAGGCTATCTTCTTCAGACAGCTTCGATTGAATTTGTTGCTTATCTGATTTTTTCGCTTGAGG
>NZ_JBARYM010000759.1:0-7781 GCF_049647865.1 Tunicatimonas sp.
TAATTACGATGCGGGGCTTGCCAATATCGGGCAACTGCTTGGTTAAATTGCGCTGGGTAACGGTATATTCGGTGGGGTTTTTAACAACGGCCATTAGTATAAAAAAATTAGTTCATCTATTCCTACTGAAATAACGAAACTCGACGAGCCATGTTCAAAACTGAGATTAAAAATGAGAGATACCACTTAAGAATTTTTTATGAGAGAAAAATACAGCGACAGCTTGGGTAGCTTATTGTTTATTCTAAGTCAAGCACTATTTGAATATTCTCCTTTACCAATTCAATCCATTCACTAGGTAGAACTCCAATCTTTTTGGTTAACCTACGGTTGTCAATAGCCCGGATTTGATCGACCATCACGTCACAAGCTTGGTGCAGATTAGCAGTTCCTTGCTCGAGGTGCACTCGTAAAATTTCCGATTCTTGGTTGACATTAGTGGTGATAGGGCAAACGACTGTTGATGGGTGAGGTATTTGGTTGAGTAAATTAGTCTGAATTATTAAAACCGGTCGGGTTTTACCGGGTTCGGTTCCCATTCGGGGACTTAAGTCGGCAATCCATACCTCAAATTGATTAATCGGCATAATCTATTTCCTCAAAGTCTTTTAGTACTGACATAGAGTTCACTTTGACTAGTTCCGATTCTTTTCTGAGTTTCTCTTCCAGTATCCGGCGGCGCTGGAGTTTATTATAATAGTCAATAGCCTCGTTGATATACCGGTTACGAGATTTTTCAATTCGGGCGAGTATCTTCTCCGTTTCGCCAAATATTGAATCGTCTACCTTAAGCGATATTGTTTTCATACTGCACTTTTTTATGTAGTAAATATATATATTCTCGGTGTATATCTCAAGTATATATAAATAGTATATCTTTTAAATATTGATAGAAACTGCGAAGGGTACGGGTAGTATCTTCTTGTACCTAACAGCTACCACCAAGAGACTTTGTAAATTTTGATACTACCGGCCAATACTCACTCTTACCTGACCGAAACTTAGAAGTTTTTTCCTCAAACAAAAAAAGCCCTCCCGAAGGAAGGCTTTTGTGTTTAAAATGAGTTACGATTAAATCTACAACTCTTTACAAGACCGTCTTACTCAGAGCGACCAGTACCATAATTATAGTTCTGATTGATAGCCTTAGCACCTGGCTTGATGTTAGAAGTAGACATAGAGCTGCTAGCATTTAGCTGGGCCGCTGTGAATGCAGCTGTCTTATCGTTTGTATTATTGATGTTTCTAACAAATCCAGAACCACCATTAGTTACTACAATACCGCTGATAGTACCATTAGAACTGATAGTGGCAATAGCGGTTGCCCCGGTACCCATGCTACCTAACCCTTTGATGGTTACTGCTGGTGCCGCAGTATATCCTTCACCATCATCAGAAAGAAAAATATTAGTAATCTCTCCTGAGTTAGTAATTCTATTGTTCTTAAGATCATTAAAATCGACAACTGCTGTTCTCACCTCTGGTGCCATTACTTCTACTGTAGGCGCACTCGCTAATGCACCGGTAGTAAAGATAGTATCCGCATCCGAACCAGTAGGCACAATGCTTCCGTCAATTATGGTAGCATCATCAAACCAACGGTCGCTAAGATCAGTGCCATAGCTAGAGTTATTGAGATCGTTGTCTACCACACTTATCAAACTACTACCACTGTAATCCATCGCTGTTCCAGTTACGGTAGGCACATTAAAGTACCCTGAACCACGGTTAGTGATAAACACTTTGTACGTAGTTTGGAACCGAAGGTCAAAAGAGGCTCCGGTACCGCTACCGCTAGTAGAAGCTACAGCAGGCTCTGCATCATATATTGCGCTAGTACCAGTTACGGTGATATCATCGTTAAAAGCTTGTAAACCAAAAGAAAAGGCATTAAGATCTTTTAATGATAAGATTTTTCCGCTACCATCTACTGTACCAACTACAACACCAGCCTGATTACCATCCGCGTCTTCAGCAAAGATAATCTCATCATCAGCAGCATATCCAGATCCACCACTTACTAAGTTAATAGCAGAGTAAGTAGAAAGAAGGCTACGATTTGCCTTTGTACCCAATTCAAAACCACTGGCAGTATTTACTGGGGCAGCAATCTCTACCGATACACTAGGAACAAGATCAACGCTACTAGCTGACTGATTGGGATCAAATAAAGTTCGGCGTGTTACTACCGCTAATGAATCGCCTTGCTCAACTACCAAAGTTTGATCTGCCTCAAAGGGTAAAAAGTCAAAATCGACTGCACCGTAATCAAATAGCCCATCGCCGTTGTCAGCATTACCATTAGGAACAACCATTGTATAGTTTCCTTCGGCATCTACTGTAGCTTCAATGATAAAGTTTGAGTAAGAAATTGATTTAATTTGTCCTTTAGTAGAACCGGTAGAAATACCATATGCACCTAAAGCATCCCCTACGCTAATATTAGCTCGTACAATTGCTCCTTCGGCAGGTTCCGGCATATCGTTAGTTAAATTTAACTCTGCCCAAACTTTGCCGCTAATTTCTGAAGCACCTGTGGCTACAGTAGTAGGAAAGATTGGTACTGTCGTTCCGGCAATATCCTCCGCTAAATCAGAGTTAGGATCACCTAAGTTTGTAGTATACGTTACTGTGGTATGATCCGCTTTCTCTAATGTTACTGAAGCTTCACCAATTCGTAGATCGGCAAAGGTAGCTACTCCACCTGCATTCGTAGTTCCAGTATACGTTTGGCCACCTTGGACTAAGGTTACGGTAACTCCCTCTGCTGAGGCTTCGCCTTCAGTGCGGGCATTCGAATTATCGCTACCCGCATCTAGTACGGTTACATTGTAGCTTACTTTCGCACCAATTCGCTCTAGCGAATCTTCTTGTAATGCTAAGTCTTTTTCTTGTTGATTTTCCAGACGCTTCAGGGCAATTAAGGTTGAATCCTGCGCAGCAATCGCGTCAGCTTCGGTAAAATCATCCTCGCATGAGGTAAGGGCTAGTCCACCGGCAAAAACGCCAGCCGCTAGTAATGGGGTAAACCAATTTTTGGTGTTCATTGTTAACATTTGTTTTTAAAATTAATAGAAGAAATTTTGTTACTATTTTGATTAAAGGGTCAGTCCTACTGAGAACATAAAGCTGTTGGAACGTATGTCTGTCGCATCACGTAGCAAATCGCTTGGGTCAAATCCGTTATTGATTGGATTTAGTCCATAGCGGTAGCGCACATCAAATAGGAATGTGTTAGATCCTGTAGGGATTTCAGCTCCCAATCCAATATTAAGGCCATACTGCATTGAGCGGTACTCGGAGCGAACATTCTCTGAGCCACTGGCAGTACGAGAAAATTGGGCTCGGCCGGTACGCTCGTCGTCAAAGGCTACATCACCCACAAAGTAGGTAATATCTTGGGACTGAACCGCCGCCATATTAAACCCAATAGATGGTCCAATGATTAACTGAGGGCGAATACCCATAATTGGGGTGGGCAAGCCCGCCCGTAGCAATACAGGAAATTCTACATTGTGCAACTTTACGTTGCCCGTAATAGCGATGTTAGAACCGTCTACCATTGACTCTTTAAGCTCTACTCGGGTACCGCCCTGCTGCATATACAGCAACTCGGCCGATACACTCAGAAAGTCGAGCAACGAATAGGTAGCAAATCCACCTACGGCAAATCCGGTAACACTTCCGGTATGCTGCCTTCCGTCGAAGAAGCCTTCGTAGAATCCACTGGAGGTAAGTCCAACTTTAGCTCCGTACACTAACGGTAGACCTACACTTGAACCTGACGATTCTAAGTTGCTACCGCTGTCTTCGTCTTGAGCTAAAACGGGGGCTACCACCCAGCAAACTGCTAAGGGTAATACTAACATCACCCGACGCACCTTACGCCGTGTTTGGTTGATAAGTTTCATCATACATTTTTGGGGTTAAAGGGTTACTACTTTCTTTATGTGTGAGCCTAGAAAGGAGACGATGAGTATTAGAGATTGAATCGTCTTTATTCGCGGATCAATGCAAAGCAATAGTTTTTACAGGTAATCACCATCCGAGAAAATACGGTTTTACTACTTATGTAAAAGATGAAGTAAATAGCGTGTTTTTTCGCTAATTTTGCACAAGACTTTATTAAACTATATGAATTATTGGCAACTAGAGCAGAAATATTTTAATATGTCTTTTCAAATATTTCTTGTTTATTTTACAATAATTAGAAGTTATATTTATATTATATAATAACAAAATTATATATTTTCCACCAATTGTAGCCTGTTTATACTTTTTTATATGCAGTAGATTGCAGAACCTGCCAAAATGTTTCTCTAACTGCCAATAGGATTGGCTCACCCTGAAATTAGACTAAATAACCTTCTGTCTATTAGGGCTTTATGATTTTATGCTACAAATTAAATTATTATGGCTCAACTTTATAGCAGCTCATTATCAGTAGAAATGAATCGGAAATCTTTCATTGTACTATTTTTACAAAATGTGCAGTTTTTTGTGTAAAATACCATTATAGTCACCTAAACCGCTTGACTTTGTTTATTTAACGAAAAGTTTCCAAAAAATGTAGTTATCGGCAGCGTTTACATTATTCAATGAAACGTATCATTATTCCATTAATCCAGCTATTTATAATAATAAAGCTATTTAGTTAAAACGTGGGGTGATTATCGCTCAAAAACCGGGAGATAGGAACTACTTTACCGCTAAGTTTAGCTCGTTGGCCAAAAATTGAGCGGTGTATCCTTTTTCGCAATTCGCTACTTTTTCAGGAGCACCTTCACAAATAATCTGCCCACCGCCATTGCCACCTTCAGGACCCAGGTCAATAATATAATCGGCTACTTTTACTACGTCCAGATTGTGTTCAATAATAAGTACGGTATTGCCCTTATCTACTAGCTTATTCAGCACATCCAACAAATGTTGAATATCCTGGAAATGCAACCCGGTGGTGGGTTCATCCAGAATGTAGAGCGTTTGTCCAGTATCTTTTTTAGAAAGTTCGGTCGCCAGTTTCACCCGTTGAGCCTCCCCGCCCGAAAGGGTAGTAGCGTGCTGCCCCAACGTGATATAGCCCAAACCCACGTCTTGCAAGGTCTGAATCTTACGCAAGATACGGGGTTGATTCTCAAAGAACGCTACTGCCTGCTCTACGGTCATATCCAGCACATCAGAAATAGACTTTCCCTTGAAGCGAATCTCCAGCGTCTCGCGGTTATAGCGACGGCTTTTGCAGGTAGGGCAGGGCACGTGCACATCGGGTAAAAAATCCATCTCGATCAGTTGCATACCACCACCCTGACAGGTTTCGCAGCGCCCTCCTTTCACATTGAAAGAAAAGCGGCCGGGTTTATAACCTCGGATCTTCGCTTCGGGTAGTTCCGAAAACAAGGCGCGAATGTCGGTAAACACTCCGGTGTAGGTAGCCGGATTTGAGCGCGGGGTACGACCAATCGGGGTTTGGTCTACTTCAATCACTTTATCCAGATGCTCTACTCCCTTAATTGTTTTGAATGGGCAGGGTTCAGCGTAAGACCGATAGAAATACTTACTCAGCAGCGGAAACAGAGTTTCGTGAATCAGTGTAGACTTACCACTACCGGATACTCCGGTTACGCAAATCATTTTGCCCAGAGGTAATGTTAGTTTCACCTTCTTCAGGTTGTGCCCCCGGGCTCCAGTTAGTACTAGTTTTTTTCCGTTACCTTTCCGCCGCTGGGCCGGAATATCAATAGCGCGGGTGCCTTTCAGATAATCAGCGGTGATGCCGCCTTGCTGCAAAAATTCTTCGGGGCTTCCGGCGGCAATTACTCGTCCGCCGTGCCGCCCGGCCCCGGGGCCAATATCGACAATGTAGTCCGCTTGCAGCATCATATCTTTATCGTGCTCCACCACAATCACGGTGTTGCCCAAATCGCGCAAATCGTGCAAAGCTTTGATCAGCTTCACGTTATCGCGCTGGTGCAGCCCAATACTGGGTTCGTCCAGAATGTAGAGTACGCCTACCAGTTGAGTGCCAATCTGCGTCGCTAACCGAATACGCTGCGCTTCTCCGCCCGAGAGGGTTCGTAGCGGTCGGTCCAAGGTAAGATAGGTTAATCCCACATCCACCAAAAACCCAATGCGCTTACGAATTTCTTTCAGCACTTCCCCGCCAATCAGTCGCTGGCGGTCGGTCAGCCGTTCTTCTACATTAGCAAACCACGCTTGCAGATCGTCAATATTCAAGTGAGCTAACTCGGCAATATTTCTATCAGCGATCTTGAAGTAGCGGGATTCTTTCTTGAGGCGCGCGCCTTCGCAATCGGGGCAGGTAGTGCTGGTCATAAATTGTTTAACCCATTTCTGCGTTTTGTCGGTTCCGGTTTCTTCCTGCTTCTTTAGGTACCCAGTAATGCCTTCAAACACGGTATCGTAGGTAGAACCGGCGTACTTTACTGATTTAACCGAGACGGGCTTACTTTCACCGTGCAAAATTACCTCGCGAACTTTATCGGGTAGATCTTGAATCTTAGTGGTTAGCTTTACTTTGTGCCGTTTGAGAACAGCTTCCAACTTCTTAAAAATCCAAATGTCGCGGTACTCGCCCAGCGGAGCAATACCCCCCTGTCGGATACTCAGCTTCTCGTTGGGAAATATCGCTTCTTCGGAAAATTCCTGAATGCTGCCTAATCCGCTACAGGTGGGGCACATGCCGTAGGGCGAATTAAACGAAAAAGTATTAGGAGCCGGTTCATCGTAAGCTAAGCCCGTTTCGGGGTCCATTAGAAACTTAGAAAAATACTGGACGTTTCCCTCCGTATTATCGACCATGATAATTCCCTTGCCGTGCTGCAACGCAGTTTTGATCGATTCGGCAATACGGTAACGATCGTCGTCGAGTATTACTACTCGGTCTACTACAATTTCAATATCATGGGTTTTGTAGCGGTCTACCTGCATCTTAGGCACCAAATCCATAATTTCACCGTCGACCCGCACTTTGGCAAACCCCATTTTGCGCACTTGCTGAAAAAGTTCGCGGTAGTGACCTTTGCGACCCTTCACAATAGGAGCTAGAATAATCAGCCTACTTCGGGCGAAATCATCCATAATTCGGTCAATGATTTGTTCCTCGCTTTGCCGCTCCATCTTCTTGCCGGTCTCGTAAGAATAGGCTTCTCCCGCCCGGGCAAACAGCAAACGCATAAAGTCGTAGATTTCAGTTACCGTGCCCACTGTAGAGCGGGGATTTTTAGACGTGGTTTTCTGCTCAATCGAGATAACCGGACTCAGGCCGTTAATTTTATCTACTTCCGGACGTTGCAGGTTGCCGATGAAGGAGCGGGCGTAAGCCGAGAAGCTTTCCATGTAGCGCCGTTGCCCCTCAGCATAAATAGTATCAAAGGCTAATGATGATTTTCCACTGCCACTAATGCCGGTAATTACGATGAGTTTGTTGCGGGGAAGGGTAACGTCAATAGTTTTAAGGTTATGCTCGCGCGCGCCAAAAATTTCAATCGTTTCCTGATCGTATTCGGGTACGGTTATCGCCAGATCGGTGGCAGCATTGGTTCTTTCGGCGGTTAGGTTTTCGGTAGGCATAGACACACTTTAGGTCAGGTTACTTAAAATAAGTATTTTAGGTAAAGGGTTCCGAAGGTACGAAAAACGACGGGAGGATTACAAGTGCTGAAAATGAAATCTTGTTCGATGGTACTTTAGCGACCGTCGCATGGTGCGTGGTGTTATAGTGTTATGGTATTACAGTATCTGCCGTAAAGTTGGGAGTTACT
>NZ_JBARYM010000760.1:0-2940 GCF_049647865.1 Tunicatimonas sp.
ATGGTTGACCAATGGCAGCCCTACGTGATCCAAGGAATGCCAATGGGCGAAAATACGATATCCATAGAATTAGTGGACAGCGAAGGGAACTTGGTAGATAGCCCAATGAATAGCGTATCGCGTACGTTTACTCTAGAAGGAAGCGAACCAGCGATGTAGCCCTATCGATGTTAACGATTATAGGAAGCCTAGTTTTTTACTGGGCTTTTTTTATCGCTCGTACAGTTCAATTGGTAAGCCGTCGGGGTCAGCCAAAAAGGTAAACCGCTTCTGGGTAATTTCATCGGTACGGATTTCTTCTACCGTAATTTGCTGACTTTCCAAAGAGGATTTTGCCCGTTCTATATCATTTATTTCAAACGCTAAGTGACGCAATCCGGCGGCTTCGGGGTACGACGGACGAGGGGGTGGTTCGGGAAATGAGAACAGTTCAATCTGCCCTCCTCCCGGTACTCGTAAGTCCAGTTTATAAGAATCTCGCTCGGCCCGATAGGTTTCCCGGATAATCTCTAGTCCCAGTATCTCAGTGTAAAAACGCTTGGATCGTTTGTAATCCGAAACAATAATAGCTACATGATGAATTCTTAGTAGGTTTAGCATAAGTAAAGATAAACAAAACCTTTAGGGCAGTCCAAAGGGTGTCTACTCATTTCGCAGTGAATCTACAGGGTTGGCTAAAGCCACGCGACTGGCATGCCAACCGGTAGTTAAAAACATAATTATCAAGGTAGCTACTAAAAGTACTCCGAGCGTACCGTAGCTGATTTCAGTTCGATAAGCAAAGTTCTCCAACCATTCCTGCATGGTGTACTGGGCTAACATAAATGCCGGTAGTGTCGCAACGGCCACCAGCAACAGGAAACGGTGAGTCATAAGTATAACAATGTTTCCCAACCCCGCTCCCAGCACTTTCCGGATACCTATTTCTTTAACCCGCTGCTTGGTTAGGAAGGCTGCCAGTCCATAGAGACCGGCGAAGGAAATGAAGAGCGTAACCAGCGAAAGCAGCAGAAAAACCCGTCCCCGAATTTGGTCAGCAGTGAATAGATTTTGCAGCGTATCATCCAGAAAGGAATAGTTAAAAGTAGTATTGGGAAATACACTCGCCCAGCTTTCTTCAATGTGTTCTAACCCGTCGGCAAGGTCACCGGTAAGCTTCACCGCCAGACGGTTGGTGGTACCCAGCCGAAAAAGCTGAGGTTCCAGAGCGGCGTGCAATGAGCCTTGTTGAAAATCTTCTACTAACCCCAACCACTTTCATAAAGTTCGGGTTACCTTTGTCGCCAAAACGGATTCTTTCACCCAAAAGCTGATTCAATCCAAAGAGACGTGCCTTTAGAGGTAGGAGCCTGCTCGGCTTGAGGGCAAACACTAGAAACCGAGTGCTTATGATTTTCATCTAAAATCTAATTCATAGTTCACATTAACTAATGAAACCCTTTTGGCAATAATTGCACTTATTACTATAAGTTAAAACCACTACATGAATTTTAAGACTGCTTGGCTCACTTTAGGAATGTCTACGCTGCTGTTGGGTTGCGGAATAGATAAACCTGCGGAGGTTGTCCAGGCAGAAAATTCATTGCCAGACGAGGTTGATTTCAACTTACACGTCAAACCGATTCTGTCGGACAAGTGCTACTTCTGCCATGGCCCCGATTTGGCGAAACAAAAAGCGGGCTTGCGATTAGACACCCCGGAGGGAGCTTTCGCAGTGCTGGCAGAAAGTGGTAATACTGCCATTGTTCCCGGTAAAGCCAACCGCAGTGAATTGGCCCACCGCATTCTTTCGGAAGATAAGGAATATCAAATGCCTCCCCCCGAATCTAACGTAGTACTGACCGACTACGAAAAAGCGGTGCTTATCCGGTGGATTGAAGAGGGCGCGGAGTACAAGCCGCACTGGGCCTTTATCCCGCCCGAGCCGGTGACGGTGCCGGAAGTAGCCTACCAAGACCAGACGGTCAACGAGATTGATAACTTCGTCTTCCGGGTTCTCGAGCGAAACAAACTAGAACCTCAAACAGAAGCCGATAAAGAGACACTGATCCGCCGGGTCACCTTTGACCTAACCGGCTTACCGCCTTCACTGGCGGAGATCGATGCTTTTTTAGCGGACACCTCCGAAGATGCCTACGAAAGAGTGGTTGACCGGCTACTCGCTTCGCCTCACTACGGAGAAAAGATGGCCACCGACTGGATGGATGCCTCTCGCTACGCCGATACCCACGGCTACTCGGTAGATCGCTACCGCCCCATGTGGCCCTGGCGCGACTGGGTCATCAAATCATTCAACGAAAACCGACCTTTTGATGAGTTTGTCACCTGGCAATTGGCGGGCGATTTGATGTCCGAACCCACCCGGGAGCAGATTCTGGCGACGGCTTATAATCGCAATCACGCCCAAAATATGGAAGGCGGTATTGTGAACGAAGAGTACCGGATAGAGTACGTAGCCGACCGTACCAATACGCTGGGTAAATCGCTGATGGCCATGACGCTGGAATGCGCTCGCTGTCATGACCATAAGTTTGACCCGATCTCGCAGAAGGAATATTTCCAGATGTTTAGCTTCTTTAACAATGTAGATGAAGCCGGGCAGATTTCCTGGGACAACGCTACGCCCGTACCTACGCTACTGCTAACCGACGAAAAGCAAGACAGCATCATTCAATTTCTAGACAAGCAAATTGCTCAGAAAGAAAACGAAATTAAGGCACTTACTACTGGCCAGAGTGAAAGCGTAAAGCTCAAGCAGCCGGTCAACATTCGCCAATATTTGAATGATGGCCTGATCGCTCATTTCAACTTTGAAAAAACCATCGATAATCAGTTCGTCAATGTAGTAAACCCCCGTCAGAAGGCTAAACTTGTCTTGCCAGAACCCCGCAAGAATCCTCAGGCATTAGCACCAGCGATCGAGCAGGGAGAATTTGGTCA
>NZ_JBARYM010000761.1:0-7776 GCF_049647865.1 Tunicatimonas sp.
CAACACATTACCGTACAAGATAGTCTGGTTACTATCCGGGTAGACGGAGAAGTAGTTACCGAATACGTGGAGCCAAAAGACGTGAAAGAAGATGCTGGTACCTCGGGACGGTACTTAGATAAAGGGACTTTCGCACTACAAGGGCACGATCCTAAGAGCAAAGTCTACTATAAAAATATTATGGTGAAAGTGCTACCGGATTAAGTAAAGCGCTTTACATCCGATGCCGTAATCTCGGCATCACACATAATCACCAATCGCTCAACTACATTGCGCAACTCCCGAATATTTCCGGTCCACTCGAAGCTTTGTAGTTCGGTAAGGGCATCTGGGGTAATTTTTTTGGTAGGCGCGCTGTACTCCTGAGCAATATCGTGTAAAAACTTATCTACCAGTCGCGGGATATCATCTTTCCGGTCTTTCAGGGCCGGAACATGAATGAGAATTACGCTTAAGCGATGATACAAATCCTCTCTAAAATTTTTTTCTTCAATCTCCCGTTTTAAGTCTTTATTGGTAGCGGCAATTACCCGAACATCTACCTTGATGGCTTTATCGCCACCCACACGAGTAATTTTATGCTCTTGCAGTGCTCGGAGTACTTTGGCCTGAGCTGAAAGGCTCATATCACCTATTTCATCTAAAAAGAGTGTACCGCCGTTAGCCTGCTCAAATTTTCCCTTCTTTTGTTTGATAGCAGAAGTAAATGACCCTTTTTCATGACCAAACAGCTCACTTTCAATAAGTTCGGAAGGAATAGCGGCGCAATTGAGTTCAATAAGAGGAGCTTTAGCCCGACTGCTTTGAGCGTGCAACCACTTAGCAACCAGTTCTTTTCCAGTACCATTTGGTCCGGTAACTAATACTCTGGCTTCGGTAGGCGCCACCCGAGCGATTGTTTCTTTTACCTCAGAAATAGCTTCGGATTCGCCAACAATTTCGCTAACTCCTGCTATTCGCTTACGAAGCTTTACAGTTTCTTCTACCAAATCTGATTTATCAAGTGCATTCTTAATCGTGACTAATAGACGGTTAAGATCGGGTGGTTTCTGTACAAAATCGTAAGCTCCTATTTTAGTAGCTTCTACCGCAGTTTCAATGCTTCCGTGGGCCGAAACCATAATAAACTGTGTATTCGTTCCCTGTTGAACGGCTTTCTCTAGTACCTCAATACCATCCATTTTAGGCATTTTGATATCACAGAGGGCTACGTCGTAGTCCTCTTTCGCCAGCATCTGAAGACCCTCTTCGCCATCAGTGGCTTCATCTACTGTGTACTTTTCGTACTCCAGGATTTCTCGTAACGATCCGCGGATTGCTTTTTCGTCGTCTATGATGAGAATTTTTGCCATACCATTGCTAAAGTATATAAGTAAGCCTGTAAGCCGGGTTCTGTTTTCCAGATGTAGAAACTACTTTTGGAATCTTGCCATTTATCTAGCCCCGGCATTGCTACCGGGGTCGAACGGCCTACCCGTACAGCTTCTTCCAAAAAAGAATAGGGCGAGCCACCCTATGCCCAGCCAAGCTGGTCTGCTGCACTTATTTGGCCTTTCAGCCCGTAAGGTTTGCCCTGCCTCCTTGGTCACCCTCGGAGCGGTGCGCTCTTACCGCACCTTTTCACCCTTACCCGCCTTAGGCGGGCGGTTTGTTTTCTGTGGCACTTTCTGTATTCATCTCCAACTCTATTGGAGACCAACCCTTCCTGTTAGGAAGTACGGTGCTCTGTGCTGCCCGGACTTTCCTCGTAATGCCTAGTGGGCACTCCGCGGCAAGACGGCTTACTAATGTTTATGTAACAATTGTACGATTTTTTTTAGAAAACGTCTAACCCAGTGAGTTTATGCTCCCATTTATCAGCTACTTGAGCCACCTCTCGGATAGCATTTTTAATATATTCTTTGTTCTGTATACTAACGAACTCCCGGAAAACCGATGCTTCTACCTTAATGAAAGTATCATCAACTATAAACCGCGAGTGGAGCATTTTTTTATTTTCTTCCATGAAGTCTATCAAATCCATATGTTGATAGAAGGGGCACACTTTAGAAATAAATGAGATAGTTGTTGTACCCTGATCATCAACTTCCTGTACTTTACCCCGTACCGCTTGGAAACGACCTTTTCCGAGAGGAACCACAATTACTAAAGTGTTCTCATCGTATTCAGAGAACTGACCTTCCAGTTCATCTGATATTTTCCGCATAAAATCTACTAGATCCATAGTCTTACAAGTGTATTGATTAAACTACGAATCTACTGAATGTACTAGAAAATACAGGTTTAACTCTATAAATCCTCTTACAATGTACTGTTTACGGCTATTATACTCGCTCTATCACTATTGCCGACGCGCCACCACCGCCATTGCAGATACTCGCTACTCCAATAGTAGCATTCTTTTGTTGGAGTACGTTGCAAAGCGTAGTGACGATACGCGCTCCGGAGCACCCCAGCGGATGACCCAGCGCTACTGCCCCACCAAAGATATTTACCTGATTGGGATTTAGCTCTAACTTTTGATTATTAGCGATAGCTACTACCGAAAAGGCTTCATTAATTTCGTAGTAGTCTACATCCTGCGAACTAACTCCTGCTTGTTGTATTGCCTTAGGGATGGCTAGTGCAGGAGAGGTGGTAAACCAGAGTGGGTCTTGGGCCGCATCAGCAAATCCTAAAATCTTCGCAACAGGTTTTAAATTAAGTTCCTTTAATTTTTTTTCACTCACCAGTACCATAGCCGCCGCTCCATCATTAATGGTGGAAGCATTGGCAGCTGTTACTGTTCCTTCTTTACTAAATACCGGACGCAGGTTAGGTATCTTCTTAAAGTCAACCCGTTTGTACTCTTCATCTTCTGTGAGAAGCAGTGGTTCGCCCTTACGCTGCGGAACTTCTATCGGAACAATCTCGGGTTTTATGTGTCCAGCTTCAGTAGCTCGTGCTACCCGCTTGTATGATTCAATAGCGTATTGATCCTGGGCTTCTCGAGAAATATTCATTTCCTTAGCCGTATTATCGGCACAGTTGCCCATTGCAAAGCCATTGTACACTTCAAATAGCCCATCTTTTTCTAACCCATCAACGAGTTCTCCGCCCCCATATTTGTAACCGAAACGGGCTTTAGGCAGGTAATATGGGATATTAGACATGCTCTCCATGCCTCCGGCTACAATGATGTCAGCTTGCCCCAACATAATCGCTTGAGCACCAAACATAGCGGCTTTCATTCCTGAGGCACAAACTTTGTTAACCGTAGTACACGGAACGGTATTCGGAATACCTGCTCCCAAAGCAGCTTGCCGAGCGGGTGCCTGCCCAAGATTGGCCGAAACTACATTACCCATCAGTACCTCTTCCACCTCACTCTCGGAAATCTGAGCGGACTGAATAGCTCCTCTAATAGCAGCAGTCCCTAATTCGGTAGCATTTATGCTGGCTAAACTACCCCCAAATGATCCAATGGGAGTTCGCACAGCGGAAACGATGTATACGGTGTTCATAGTGTTTTTATTTTTGGGGTTAGGGATTGGGTGTTGGGAATTAGAGCGGAATGTAGAAACAAAAGCACTTACCTTACTGGATTATACCAATACCTAAAACCTAACTCCCAAAACCTATAAATTACCAATCAGGTTTAGAGCGGTCTTTGGGTTTGGTTGGTTTTCGGCGGTTTTGTTGAATATACTGCATCTCATTATTGCGCATAGCTTCCAGAATCATTCGAGCTTTTTCTTCACTAATATTCATTTCTTCTAAGCGTTCTGATAAAGGAGAGTTAGACATTTCTTCCTCGCTTTTCTCACCTTCGCTCTGCTCTTCACCTTGTTGCGTATTCTGTTCTTGAGGATCAGCCTCTTCTGACTGCTGATCACCCTCTTGTTGTTCCGAATCGCTTTGTTGTTGATCTTGATTTTGTTCATCAGTAGACTCTCCTTCTTGATCTTGCTGCTGCTCCGATTGCTCCTCGTTCTGCTCCTGATTTTGTTGTTCCTGTTCTTTTTCTTCGTCAGATTGATCTTGATTGTCCTCTGATTGATCCTGCTGCTGCTCTTGTTCTTTCTGAAGTTTCTTTACCAACTCATAATTATAGCGAGCGTCTTCGTTAGCCGGGTTGGCTTTCAATGACTCTTTATACATGGCTAGTGCATCTTGGTACTGCTGCTGCTGGGTGGTTAAGTTTCCTAGCTGCTGATAAGCTACTGATTTAATAGCAGCGCTTTCTGCATTCATAAGCTGGCCGTATTGCCGTTGGGCAGTAGCAGTATCTCCGGCGTGCAATTGCGCGTGAGCCAAATTCAGATAAACGCGTTCATCCTGTACTTGCATAGAATCTACCAGCAGTTGATAATACTGCACGGCTTGCGTATAATCACCTTTCTGGTACGCTTCTTCTGCCTGTTTTTTCAACCGATTGATTGTGGCGATATCATCGATTCCACCTACAAATAATAGAAGACCCAGCACCCAACCCAGCAATTTCATATTCTTATCGTTTTTAATTTTATTAAATGATCTACTAAAAATAATCCTACACCTAACAGCAAAAAGTAGAAATACTTGTTCGCTGAGGCATCAATCTGCCGCGAATCCCTTAATTCTCCTTCTATTTGGCCAACGGAAGAAATAAGTCGCTCGGTATCATCCTGCCGACCACTAATCTCAAAGTACTGACCATTGGTCTGGTTAGCCAATTGCTGTAAAGCCTGAGGCTTCAATTTACTTATAACTACATTACCCGACCGATCGGTTTTAGGCACCCCCCTCACTACCAATTGACTACCTTGCTCAGTCCCTACTCCCAAGGTAAACAAACGAATACCACTTTGTTGAATCTTCTCAGATACTGCTGAAATATCATCGCCAAAATCTTCTCCATCACTAATTAGTAGTAGCACCTTCGATTTTTGTTGAGATGGATTTTCTTCATCTTTCTCAAATTTCTCAAGGGCTAAGCGAAGAGCAGGAGTAAAATCGGTGCCTGAGTTAGGGACCAAACTAGTATTCAGTGCATCAATAAACATATTCAACGCACTTTGGTCGTACGTAAGCGGACTTTGAATAAACGCTTCGGATGAGAAGATAATCAGCCCGATCCGATCCGAACTAAATGACTTTACAATATCTTTCAATTCATATTTTACCTTTTCCAATCGGCTAGGTTGCACATCGTTGGCATTCATAGATTGAGAGAGATCTACCAGTATGAAAATATCTTTACCTACTGCCTGAATTTCCTTGGTCGCTTTTCCCATAAGTGGTCCCAGAAGGGCTACCAAGAACAATACGAAGTAAAGAGCACGCAACCCCACTTTGAATACTACCGCCCGGTATCCTACCGGAATTGCCCGATTGATCCGAATGACTCTAGTCAGATACAGAATGTATCCTACGATAAAGAGAGAAAGAAATACTATTTCAGTTGTACTGAACGAACGATACCAATCCATACTTGCTTTACTTATCAAAGGTAACGACAAAAATAAGCACTAAGTGCAAATCTAAGCAAGGGAAGTTATGACAAGCCAAAAAAGTAATTTTTACCTTTTGTTTTTCTTGTTCTGGTTGGCATAGTAATAAAACTTATTTTATATTTGCACCCTTTATTAAACGTTAGGTCAAAGAAACCTGGAGAGGTGGGTGAGTGGCTGAAACCACATGTTTGCTAAACATGCGTACCCTAACAGGTACCGGGGGTTCGAATCCCCCTCTCTCCGCTCTGCAATTCAACAGAGAGAAATCTTTGTAGTAGTAGGGTTATCAAGATCATAGCTATCTAATAAATATTTGTTCGGGGCGTAGCGCAGTCCGGTTAGCGTACCTGCTTTGGGAGCAGGGGGTCGCAGGTTCGAATCCTGCCGCCCCGACTTGATTATCAAGCACTTACGAAGTCAAATTTGTAAGTGCTTTTTTATTTGCAAGCTATTTGCAAGCATTTGGCCTTAACATATCTGGCTAAAAAATTAATATTCTCTTAAAAAGAGAAACTTGTGTGCTTTTATTAGGTATACTTATTGAGTAAGGAAGGGATTTTTACTTATAATAAGTCTATTATGGCGAACAAAGCACAAGAAATCATTATACCCGAGCAAGGCGTCTTTCGAATTGTCTTTTTGTATGTTGGACAAGGCGACTCAGCAATATTAGTAATACCAGATGGAAGCGATTTCCGCTACGTGTTGCTAGATAACAATATTGATAAAAGCGCGGGTGGTATAGATACCGTAAAATTACTTAATGATCTTCTTGATAGTAAAAAGATAGTCTTTATGAATACTCATCCTCATAAAGATCATACGGAAGGAATTGAAGAAATTCATAATAAAGTGGGCGTTGAAGAAGTCTGGCATTCTGGTCATGTTCCCGGGAAAAATCACGATGATGCCTATCAGGAAATGAAGCGAGTTATCAAAAAGATCGGTTCGGACAATGAATACAAGTTTTTTGGAACTAATGATCTGAATAAGGTAAGACAGTCAGACGGGGAGACTCAAGTTATTAAGAAACTTGGGGATATTGATTTTCAAGTGTTGTCGCCAGCCGAATATTTGTGTGACGAAATTTCTGAACAGGATGGGGATAAACGCTATCGCCGTATTCATGAGCATTGTGCAGTTATCAAGTTTACTTACGGAAATCCAGCTAAAAGCGTATTGATGACAGGTGATGCTGACCGTGTCGCTTGGGAAGATCATATCCTTGAATACCACAAGGATTCAGTATCTGCCGAAGTTCTTAGTGCTGTTCATCATGGTTCGCGCACCTTTTTTAAACTTCCTAATAATGATGATGATGTTTACGAAACACATATTGAGACTATAGCTCCTAACGAACTAATAGTGAGTGCTCCAACTCAGAAAGAAAGTGGTCACGATCACCCTCATGATGACGCAATGAAATTATATAAAAAACACGTTGATGAGGATAACATCTTTCATTTAGGTGAAAAAAGAGAATCAATGATCGTAGATATCTATTCAGATGGAAATTATGACATCTATTCTGACGATGATGAGTTAGCTACTGAATATGGGTTTGGTAATGAACCTGATGACAACTCAGAGGGTGGTAAGAGAGTTGCTCCGGCAATCATCGGAGCAGGAACCAGCACCTTGGATAACAAACCTATGGGATAGCATGAGTGAATGGTTTGAACGTCATCCTCAAATTTTAGCGCGTGAGTCTAAACAGCTTAGTAATAATAGTAACTATGATGAAGTAGCTCAAAAGCGAGGTGTTTTATTTGTCTCTACGGGAAATATTAAAGTAAGAGCAAATGGTGTAACACATCACTACCCTGTAGTCATTGTTTATCCTAAAGCTACCCCTTATACCCTTCCTAGAATTTTTCTAGTCGAGAACGCGCTAAGCAAGGCGGAGTTAGAATCTTTAGCATCACTGGCTCATAGTGAAGTGTCAAAGTTCTTGGCATTGAAAGTTAAGTATTATTACCGCCGTCATCAAAACGCAGATGGAAGCTTATGCGCTCTGGAACAAGATAATCTTGATCAAGGCGGTGCAGAATTATTTGATGCAAATACTGTTTTAAGGCGGATTCGTAAGTACTTAGCTGGCTTCACTACAAATCACTTTCCACCTGAAGGGGCTGAAGTTGAATTATATTCACATTACCCGCATAAGGCACCATTCCATGTGTTATTGACTGATAGCTTTTATTTAGACAATGGCGTAAAGGGTGAGTATTATTTAAATCATATCTATGACCCTCCTGAAAGTATTTCCCGACAGAACCTACCCAATATATACTTTGGAGCT
>NZ_JBARYM010000762.1:0-1715 GCF_049647865.1 Tunicatimonas sp.
CAAAGGTAGAGAGTTTCGCTTTTTTACGTAAAATGCTACTCCGGTAGCCAGACCACCGGGAGCTAAGTTTTGAATAATAAAAGCTAGTTTTGAAACTGAGCCACTCGCATCTACCGTAATTGGATAGCCTCCTTTTCGTAGTGCACCACGAAGCGTACTTACCTTCTGCTTCTTTCTTAACTCGATAGGGTTAGCCCCCACCTGGGCGGCTATAGATAATCGATCTAAATTATCATCTACGTAATCTACGTGAACTGATCCTTTGGCTACGGCTATGGCAGCGGCGTATAGCCCAATACTTTTGGCATTACCTCCGAAAATAAGCACGGGTGCTTCAAGGGAGTTATCTAACTGCGGACCTACCGCCCGGTACGCATCACTAATATTATCGCTTAGCGAAGCACAGTGAACCGGATCAATTCCTTCCGGTACTTTCACTAACATAGCATCGGCGAAGGGGACCCGCACTTTGTCACTAACCATTCCGCCAAAACTACCGGTTCCGGCACCAAATCCGTAAGCAGAGATCAGAGTTTTCTTATCGTCTCGGTTGCAATTAGCGGGTAATTGCTGATGACAGGGTTGGCACTTACCACAAGAAATTGCCCAGGGAACTACTACTACATCGCCCTTCTCAACATTTTTGACCGCTGACCCTACTTCAATGACTTCGCCGATTCCTTCGTGCCCTACTCCGAATGGGGGTTGCAAAGGCGGGTTTCCGAACACATCTAGTACCTTGGGGTCCAGGTAATGAATATTCACGCCGAGTGGCATTACTTTACGGTAATTATGAAAAAGGAAGAAGCTATCCCCATCGCAACGGGCGGCAGCAAACGGTCGCACTATGGCTTCCTGTTCACTTTGGATAGTTGGCTCAGCTACCTCTCGCCAATCTACTTTATTCATGCCCAGAAAAGTAAGCTGGCGCATAGGTTTAATTGTATTCCTCAGTCAATTCAGTAGCTATCTTAAAAGCCAGCCGGTTCAATGCGCCAGTGAGTGGATAGAAAAATAGCGATTCTTCCACATTCACATCTTGGTTGCCCGCTAGCTCTTTTAGTTTGAGTTGCTGCCCTGATTTTAGGTACTCCATCAAATCCTCTTGGAGCATTGCTTGATAACTACTAAGGTACGATGGATTAACTCCGAAGTTATGAGCAAAATTAAAATCTTGATGAATGGTAAATAACACCTGCATAAACTCATCTACTTCTCCTAACACTCGCTGTAGTACTTCTTCTGTAACTTCAGGATATTTAATAGACTTTTCAGGCACCAATGTTCCGTCACCCGTACCCAGCAATACCGTTTTAATGCGGTCAATATCGATATCTACGTCGCTCAGTAAACCACCCTTGCAAGTGATCTCCTTCGGTTCGGGGTACTGCTCTAGTTCAATAGTATCGGCTTCAGCTTGGTAAACATGTTTAAATATTGAGCGAGTCAGGCTACTTAGACTACTTAGCTTAGGACTAGGATCAACAATGTTTACTACTTTTGAACCCCGGCCACTGAATAAAATATGGCGAGGCATCTCTAGTCCTTTTACCTGCATAAGTTTAGCCAAGTGGAAAATAATTGCAGCATAAAAAACAACGAATACAATCTTAAAATCCTCGTCTTCCTTTAGCAGATTATGGAATGAGATAGGGATTTGCTGATCCTTAATATGTTTATTCTCTTCTAGCGAGAAGAAGAAAGCCACAATATCC
>NZ_JBARYM010000763.1:0-3320 GCF_049647865.1 Tunicatimonas sp.
GCATGACTAACTTACCCGAATATACCATTCGCCAACTGGCTATGCGCAATGGGCAAGACCGGGAAGAGGTTTGGTGCGCTTACCAAGGCATAATCTACGATGTGAGCGAATCGCGCATGTGGCGGAGTGGAAAGCACTACGAGCATTGGGCAGGGCAAGACCTCACTCCCGAACTAGTAGATGCGCCGCATACTGAAAAAGTATTTAGCCGTTTTACTCCCGTAGGTACGTTAAAAACTTCAAGTTGATGCGGGTACGTCGATTCATAGCATTAGTTCTACTACTGGGTATTCCATTTTTCATTGGTTATCAGTGGAATACTTGGACAACCCCATCGGTGCCCGTATTATCAGAAACCGAAGTAACCACTACGCTGATTACTGAAATTGAAGCCCTAGGCAAAATGGAGCTGGTAAAGTACCGATTTCAGGAAGTAACCGAAGTACAGGAGATGAGTCGAGAATTTTTAAATATTCTGAAACTCGATACTGACTCCAAAGCCGTTTTAATTACTCAGGGGGAAGCGGTAGGTTGCTTAGACCTACTAAAAGTTAGTGCTAGTGATGTTAAAGTTACGGGCGACACGGTTTGGATGCGCCTTCCCGAACCCGAAATTTGCTACTACAAGCTGGATTTAGAGAAGACCCGCATTTATTCGGTAGAAACGGGCCTGTTTGCCAATCGCGACCAGTTTATCTCCCGCGCTTATCGGCAAGCGGAACGTCAGATTAAGGAAGCAGCTACTAATTCAGGAATTTTAGATGAGACAGAAGTAAATGCTCAACGCATACTACGCCCCCTGTTAGAAGAGCTTTCCGGGAAAACTATCATCTTTACGGAGAAACTTCCGGCAACTCGTATCGCTCCAGCTGACTAGGGTTAGTTCTTCACTTTAGCTCTGTCTGGGGAATACGTTAACTAAAAATTGGTTACGAATATCGCGATAGACGTAGAAATCGGAATCAATGCTGGCTATTTCGCGGATGCCGTACTTCTCAGAAGCAACAATTAATGAGGCATCAGCTAAATCCATCGGAACATCCGAAAACTGTTGACTTAACTCGATTAAGCGGACTAAGTGAGTTTGATCTAAATCGGATATTTGTAACCCTCCTCGTTGCATCCACGTCAGTAAGTTGACTTGAGCATTTGTACTGAAACTTAGCATATGAGAAGCTTCCGTAATAACCGGCCAGGTGGTAAGTAGATTCCCCGAATAGCCTTTCAAAAAGTTGATTGCAGTTAGGTGATATTGGTCGCGCTTATCGAATAAAGCAATAAGCGGACCGGCATCAACGAGCGTACTTTTCATTCAGCTTACCTTTAACTCTGGATTTGTATCTCGCTGAATTATCGGTTCTATCACTACTTTCCAAGCCAAACAAATCTTTACCCAACCCATAAGGACTTGCGGTAGTAGGAACCTGCTGTAAGTACAGCGTTAAAGCTTCTTTCACTACCTGAGATTTAGTTTTTTGCTGCTGCTCACAAAATTCTCGAAGCTCCTTTTCAGTTTTGTTAGATAATCGAACCGTCAACATAAAGAAATTATTAGTTGTAATACAACTGTATTACGTTTGTCAACTTAATTAGGTTCGCATTAAACGATTAGCTAATACAAACTACTTCCCAAGATTCTTCCGCTTTTTGGTTTACCTATTTGCTTTTGGAGGTACTAAGCAATATGCAACTAAACCAACTTAATTCATTATGTATCCTTACTTGAAACAAGGCAATCGGCTACCTACCGTGGCTGCTGTTCAAATCTTATTGAATCGTTCTCTACAGCGAGGTGAAACCATTGCCGTAGATGGTAGCTTTGGAAGAAGAACTCGCAAGGCAATTATTGATTTTCAGAAAAGGATGAACCTAGGAGTTGATGGAGTAGTGGGACGTAATACTTGGGCGGCCCTTAACCAGTTTCAGGGTTTACAAGTGATTGATACTATTGACGTAGCCAAAGCGGCCGACATTGGCTACGAGAATGATGCTATTCGCAATGCCGGAGGTAACCCTATTGTAAACCACGGCATGAGTGGGGGATTAAAGGTAGTACTAAATAAGATTTTGGCGCGTGGGCAACGCGGGCGAGTGGTACTCCTACGATTTCATGGACATGGTTCACCAGGAAGTATGGGATTATCTACTGGCACTAGATCCGATGTAAAATTTTCAGATTTTGATATTAGTTATTTTGTAAGCAAACACTTTGGAGAGTTCATAGCACGATTAACTCCTATGTTTTGCCCGTTTGGCAGCGTGGAGTTTCACGGATGCCGAGTAGGGGCCGGAGCTTCCGGAAAGCGATTCGTTCAGGAATTTAGCCGATACCTGAAAGTACCCGTTACGGCGGGTAAGCAGACTCAATATGGGGGTGGGCGATCTACTTTTCGTTTTGAGGGAGCTACTCGCTCCGCTTTTCCAGGAGGTAAGACACTAAAAGAGTGGTCAACCTCTTTAGCTGAAGCTGGACAAATGTCAGTACAGCGCTAAATGCGGTTAAAATCACTCCAGGTAGCTACCTAATTTCAAACGTCAGTGTAGCCCAGATTGACTCGTAATCTAACTAATCAGTAGTGCTCTCAATCATTTGAATACTACGGAGATGTCACTGCCCAGCATGAGTCAAATCTACGCTTACCAGTCCCTGCTTATCGGTTTTTAGCTGTGCCTCATCGTGTTGGTGCTTTTCGCCTGAATTGACGTGATTATGTTCGTGCTGTTCCGAAAGGTCAACGTATACGCATTGGTCAGCTAGTAGCTCGCTGTTGGCTAGCAAGTGCACTCCCGAAGTATCACTGCCTTCTAAGTTGTATGGATTCTCCTGAGGAACAAACTCTACCGAATATTATAAGACTCTCTTAATGGTGAGTAGATTGTTCATTGCCTACCTGAAAATAGCTTTCAAGTGTTTAGCGTATAATTCCCGCGCTGGTTCATTTATATGCTTTTCGTCTTTTCAGTTAGCCAATACCTCCAGTATGTCATTCGTGTTTTAAATATTCAATATAAATCTTCAGCCGATAATTCAATCGGACTAAGCTTCACTAAGAAGCCGTTTTAATTAATTCTTTCAGTCAAAAATGGCCGAAATTGAACCATCTCATCGTTATTTTTTCGTCAAATAGCGCTGCTATTCTCCTCAAAAATGCCTCGGTATGTCTGAATTCATCTCATTTTTCCCTCGAAATTTCTAACTGAAACAGCTTCTAAGACTCTCGACACGTAGGTTCCGGCCTCACTGGTAGTAAATGATATGTAAGTTGCTTGATTACGATCCGTCCACTGATGGTCCTTAGGTGTTTGGATAACCATTGGAC
>NZ_JBARYM010000764.1:0-3480 GCF_049647865.1 Tunicatimonas sp.
CAGCGCGAGAGTGTATGCGAACTGGGTATTGCTGTTGTAGAAGATGGTCAGGTCACCGAAACCCGCTCGTGGCGCATATGCCCTACTCCCAATTGGTTTCACCCCGGAAATATACGGGTGCACGGTATTACTGTCCATGATGTTGCTGAATCGCCTAAATTTGACACGATGTGGACGGAAGCCAAACCCTACTTTGAGCACGCCAATGTGGTAGCCCACAACGCCAGTTTTGATATGAGCTGCCTTCGCCACGTATTGTCTAAGTACGATCTTGCGTTCCCTTCGCTTTCTTATACTTGTAGTTTACAAGTGGCTCGGCGAGCCTGGAACGGATTCCGCTCCTATGGATTAGGTTCACTTTCGCAACACTTTGGTATCAATTTACGCCACCATGCGGCGGAATCAGATGCCGCAGCTTGCGCTCAAATTCTGATTAGAGCTTGTCAAGAACATGTTGTAAGCGATTTTTCAGAAATTGGCTCTACGTTCGGACTAAGAATGGGGAAGTTATACTACGGAGGTTACGAAGCTGCCGGAAAACTTAGGAAGGATGGGAAAACTTGTTCCGCAGTGGCGACTACCGGACGGGTTCCGGGATGAGATGTGAAATCAGAAGGATTGGGGTGAGAGGGAAGCGGAAGGTTGGTTATAGAACAGAATTAGAGCAAATACAACTTGTCTCTGGATAGAAAATTGGTAATCGTATACAGCTTCCAATTTGAACCCGACTGTGAACTACAGACTATCAACTATGGACTATTAACAATCAATAAAAACTGCTAAGTTTGTCAAGCCATCGCGAACCCTTCTATGAATTTAGATAAAAATACCCGTAGCAAGTACCAATTAGTCATTGGGCTGGAAGTTCATGTGCAGTTGCAAAGTAAAAGTAAAATCTTCGCAGCTGATTTGAATCAGTACGGTGGTGAGCCTAATACCCACATTAGCCCAATTAGCTTGGCGCATCCTGGTACGCTTCCACTACTGAATAAAAAGGTGGTGGAGTACGCTATTAAAATGGGCTTAGCTTGCCATTGTCAAATTACCCAGCAGACCTATTTCGACCGTAAAAATTATTTCTACCCTGACCTTCCCAAAGGGTACCAGATTACGCAAGATAAGACGCCAATTTGCCGAGGGGGGAAAGTACCTATTCGCCCTAATCAGCCCGCTTTAAGACCGGAGGATCGCAGTGCTGAAGTGTTAATTCATCATATTCATTTAGAAGAAGATGCCGGAAAGCTAATGCACCTCAAGGATGAACCTGAGTCACAAGTAGATTTTAATCGGGCGGGTACTGCGCTGATTGAAATTGTTACTGAACCCTGTATGCGCTTTCCTGAAGAGGCTTACGCTGCTTTAACCGAAATTCGCAAATTGGTACGTTATCTAAATATTTGCGACGGTAATATGGAAGAAGGGTCAATGCGCTGCGATGCTAACGTATCGGTAATGCTTCACGATGCTACCGAACTGGGCCGCAAGGTAGAGATTAAAAATATGAACTCCATCCGTAATGTGCAGCGGGCTATTGAGCACGAGTGGGAACGTCAAATCATCTTACTTGAGCAAGGCGAAACTATCGTATCTGAAACTCGCACATTCGACGCGGTTACCGGTACTACCGCTGCCATGCGTTACAAAGAAGAGCTTAACGATTACCGATATTTTCCTGAGCCGGATTTAAGCCCCATGTCGGTGTCGGATGGGTGGTTGGAACAAATCCAGGCAAGTATGCCCTCTCTGCCCTACGAGTTGGAGAAAAAGTTCTCGGAAAAATATGGCTTACCCGAGCACGATCTGGACGTGCTAACCGACAATAAAGAAGTGGCATTGTTTTACGATACATTCTGCCAGCACACTTCTCACTACAAAGCTGCCGCCAACTGGGTGATGGGACCAATAAAATCGTTTTTGAACGAGAGTGGTAAGTCTATTATAGAATTTCCACTGACCTACCAACAAATGAGTGAACTAACCGAGTTAGTTGCCTCCGACCGGATTAGCTTTGCGGCAGCCTCTCAAAAGATTTTTCCAGCCTTGCTTAAGAACCCAGAAGCATCGCCGACTACGATTGCCGAAAAGCTAAATTTATTCCAGGAAAGTAATACCGATAGTTTACAAACGTTGATTAACGAAGTTGTTGGTGACTTTCCCGATAAGGTTGTAGCCTACCGGAAAGGAAAAAAGGGGCTTTTAGGAATGTTTATGGGCGAGGTTATGAAGAGAAGCCAGGGAAAGGCCAATCCTAAAATTACGAATGAGTTGTTGCGCAAAGCATTAAATTGAGCCGGTAACCTTATATTTGCTTATCAATCTAATAAAGACATGAAGACCTTATATTTATATTTACTCTATAGTATTGTCCTCCTCAGTACCTACAGTTGTACTGAGGGACAATCCAACGGTAGTACGAACACTACTTCAGCCACGCACCAGCTATGGATTGAAGGAAAAATTTTGAATCCGCAAATGAATGAACATTTGGTTCTGGAACGCATTGGCGAGAACGACATTGAAGTGGTTGATACGCTGATTGTGACTAGCGATAGCACTTTTCGCTATAGCCTGGAAGAAAACAAGCCCGGATTTTATCGCCTCAATCTGTTTAATCGTCAGTACGTAAACTTGATTCTGGATGATGAAAATGTGGAAGTGGTAGCCGACGGTAGTCGCCCCGACGGTGAGGCAAAAGTAACTGGCTCGACCGATACAGATTATCTGTATGCTGTTAACGAAATCATGCAGAGTATGCAGGAGCAAATTAATGGCCTAAATGCTGATTTTATGAAAGCTCGCTCCGAAAGCGATGCCGAAGGAATGCAGCAAATTGAGCAGCAGTATCTTCAGATTGAGCAGAAGAATAACGAAAAAATTAAAGGTAAAATCCGGGAGATGGGCAACTCTATTGCCGCCCTCTACGCGGTTAACTTCCTAGACGCTGAAAAAGAATTTCCCTTTCTTGACGAACTTGCTACCAAGTTTCAACAAGAACTTCCGGATTCGCCCTACACTAAGCAGTTTGTGAACCAAGTTGAAAGTCTACGATCGCTGGCAATCGGTATGCCCGCTCCCGATATTCAACTACCCAACCCCGCAGGAGATACGGTAAGCCTTTCTTCTTTGCAAGGAAAGTACGTGATGATTGACTTTTGGGCCGCTTGGTGTAAACCTTGCCGGATGGAAAACCCTAACGTGGTGCGAATGTACGAGAAGTACAAAGACGAGGGGTTTGAAATTTACGGGGTTTCACTCGATCGCTCGAAGGAAGACTGGGTAGCGGCTATTGAGAAGGATCAACTCACCTGGAAACACGTTTCCGACTTACAGTACTTTGATTCGCAAGCGGCTCGGCTGTATAATATTAATGCGATTCCCGCCACGGTGCTCATTGATCCTGACGGGAATATTGTTGCTAAGAACCTCCGAGGACCGGCTTTAGAGGGAAAGCTCAGTGAGATATTTGGCGGTGCCTAACGC
>NZ_JBARYM010000765.1:0-6746 GCF_049647865.1 Tunicatimonas sp.
CGCAAAAAGCAAGGATACTTTTAAGATGTGAGATATGAAATGTGAGAAGTGAAAAGCTTGATAGGGGTTGAAAGATGAAAGAGGGGGATTTGAAGGAGCGAACCAAAAAATTATGCATTACACATTATTAACTTAAGCAGTCAGATCACAAGCACGGATGCTGATAATATCATTAGGAAGCAATTGATAAGGTCAGCGACTTCAGTTGGTGCAAATACCCGAGCTGCCTTCCGGGGTAGCAGCCGGAAAAAATTTATTGCCAAATTAGGGACAGTTATTAAAGAAGCTGACGAGAGTTTATATTGGTTAGAACTACTAATGGAAGGAAAGATGATAAATCAGAACAGTGCACTTGATGTAGTAATGAAAGAAACGGAGGAGTTAATCGCTCTTTTTATCTCGATAAAACAACGCTACAAAACCTAATTTTCAAATTCCACATTTCATATTTTCTAAATCTCGTATTTCTTATTTTTCTAATTTCATATCTTTCATTTCACATTTTATATTTTCTATGACTTCTCAAACACCCGATATACAAACTAGTGAGCAGTACTTAAGCATGGATTTACTGCGATTTACTACCGCCGGAAGCGTAGACGATGGCAAAAGTACCCTGATTGGTCGTCTTCTTTACGATAGCAAAGCTATTTTTGAAGACCAGCTCGACGCAGTAGAGCGAGCTAGTACTAATGCCGGTGATGAAAACGTAAATCTAGCGTTACTCACGGATGGACTGCGGGACGAACGCGAACAAGGCATTACCATTGACGTAGCGTACCGTTATTTCGCTACTCCCAAGCGTAAATTCATTATTGCCGATACTCCCGGTCACATCCAGTATACCCGCAATATGGTGACCGGTGCTTCTACCGCCAACTTGGCCATTGTGCTGGTAGATGCCCGACACGGGGTGGTGGAACAAACCTGTCGCCATGCTTTCATCGCTTCGCTGTTGCGGATTCAGCACCTGATTCTGTGTGTGAACAAGATGGACTTGGTAGACTACAGTCAAGAACAGTTTGAGAAAATTCAGCAAGAGTTTAAGGAGTTTAGCTCCAAACTAGACATTCCCGATATTCGCTACATTCCCATTAGTGCGCTGAAGGGCGATAATGTGGTACACAAATCCGAAGATATGCCGTGGTACGAAGGCGGCAGTTTGCTGTATACTTTAGAAACGGTGCAGATTTCCAGCGACTATAATTTTGTGGATAGCCGGTTCCCGGTACAGCGGGTAATTCGCCCTCAGTCAAACGATTTTCATGATTACCGAGGCTACGCCGGAAGGGTAGCGGGGGGAGTTTTTAAACCTGGCGATGAAGTAATTGTCCTACCATCTGGACTAACCACCAAGATTGCTTCCATTGCTACGATTGACGGCGAATTAGAAGAAGCGTTTCCCCCGATGTCAGTCTCCGTGACACTAGAAGACGATATTGACACCACTCGGGGTGATATGATTGCGAAGCCTGATAATCAGCCGAAGGTAGGACAAGATATTGACTTAATGGTTTGCTGGCTCAACGAAAAGAAAATAGCTCCTCGGGGAAAGTACGCTCTGAAGCACACCACCAAAGATGCCCGCTGCATTATAAAGGAGGTAAAGTACAAGGTGAATATCAACACCCTGCATCGGATGGAGGACGATACTGAGATTGGACTAAACGATATTGGGCGAATCAGCATCCGAACAACTACCCCTCTACTGTACGATAGCTACAAAACTAATCGGGATACGGGGAGTGTAATTTTGGTAGATGAGTTTACCAACGAAACCGTTGGAGCCGGCATGATTATCTAATCAGTTTTCCGTAGAAATTAGCGAACCGAAATCAACGCCGTGGTTTCGGTTTTTTTGTTTATGCGCGATATTCGGAAACCTTTCTAAACGATGGGTAAGTTAACAAATAGTTAATATCCTTTAACTATGGTAAAGATAGAGAAAGAACTAAAGCAGGCAATTGTTGAAATGCCGGAAAAGGAAAAAGACAAACTTTTACTTCGGTTAATTGCCAAAGACCTGAATTTACTTAACCAACTACAATTTAAGCTGTTAGAAGGTGAAGGAGGGGCTCAAGAACGAAAAGAAGAAGTGAAGGAGTACATCCATCGCCGAGCTGGTTACTATCCAGGACATTACTACAGCCCAGGATACTTGATGATGGAAATGCGGGATTGTAGCGGAATGATTAACGAATACCGCAGTATTACTAAAGATAAGATCGGTGAAGTTGAGCTACAATTGGATATGCTGGTTTCCCTGCTGGAACCTAACATTAAAAAGTTAGTGAATGCCCCGCCCCGAAAAATGGTGAAGTTCACTCCCTACGTAGTGAAACGAGCCGGAAAAATTATAGGCATGATTGAAAGACTACACGAAGACTATCACTTAGAGTTTACTGACAGCTTAAACCAATTAGGTGAGTTTGTAAAACAATTAGACCCCGAACGTAAGGTGGCTAAGGCGAACCAAGTAGATTTGCAGTTGCTGTACGATTAGTTGTTTCAGTGTGGATTTCTTATTAGGGATTATAATCTTTCAATTGACTACAGAAACTGAGTAGCTTAATCAAGTCCTGAGCATCGTTAAACTTAATTTCTTCAGTATCAATAAATTCTAGCACGTCTTTTTTGTAGCGACGAAAGGCTTTTTTAATACTTGACTTATTAGCCGGATACCAACGGTGGTTAAAGTCTGTGAAGTAGTAGTTCGCTCGTAAGGAGAAAGTCATTGGCTTGGTAGCTGAGTGAGAGAAAAATTCCTGACTCGTTTGCTTATCATTTGCTTGCCAGGAGCTTGAAGTCTGACTAAGCCTATTGTCACTGGTACCTCTCATAATATCATTAGCCGCCCCACCCGTAGTTTTTTGAACTTCCTTAGCCCAACGAAGACGTTGCTTTTTAGCTAACGTACAGGTGGTAAAATCCTTAACCTCTTCCACGTATCCGTACCGTGGGTCATAATAAAATATGAAGTCATTCACCGTTAAGGTTTTAACTATTGGATCATCAGCAATGGATAGGGTGTCCTTGGTTCGATCAATAAATTGCATCTCTCCATACAACAGATTGTAATTTACTTGAGCATTGGCCGTTTGTCCGTCCATAAACGTAACTTTCCCCCAGCCGAAGTCGGCAAATCGATACTGCGCTTTCTGAGGTAGTACCTCAACAGGAACTTCACCAATCTGTACATTAAATATTCCGGAAGACTGCGCTTCAGAGATACTAGTAAACAGAGGGTAATGCAAACAAACAACGAGAAGTATTCTGATTATAGAATCCAATTTCATAGGTATATAGTCTGTCAACAATCAGGTCATCAGTTCATAAATAGACTAATGCTGTTTCCAACTTACCATTTACGCATGGATTTTTCAAAATTAGATAGCAGTTTTGGTTCCGATTATTTATTGACCAATTGAAAGTAAAATCCAGTCTTGGTTGTCAGGAGTCGTTAGACTGATTTGCTCAGTAGTAGAATAGGTTTTGATAGCTACGGTTTGGCCAGAGCGAGGATTATACCAGTTGAGTTTCACCTTTTTATTTGATATCAGCGACGGATCTATTTGAATTTCTCGCCCGGAAGGAATGTAAGTAATAGCGTGGGTAGAATCAATGGAAATGGCCGTTACGGCGTAGTCATTAGTAGCGTAGCCACCATCACCTTGCTCAATAAATGATCCGTTCCAATTAGGCTGTAGATTTGGCCAACCTACTGATTTCATGAGAGGCGGTAAGTGCTTTAAGCTTTCTGCTCCGGGAAACTGTAGAACTTTCCTCCAATCATCTCGAAGATGCCAATTAGGTGAACCGTAGGCATGACCGGTAGCTCCTGAAAGCACCGCCCAGTACGCTTGCTTCCTGACTTGAAGGGCCGAACCCCAATCATCGTGTTCTCCCTCGTAGGTAGATTCCCCCAAAAAAAAGGGCATAGTGGGAGTCTTCTGATATTCGTCATAGCACACTTCGTATACGTCGGGCTGAATCTTATTCCAGGCTTTGTTAAATCCCCGGAAGTAGGTATACACCATTGATACATCTAGCCAATTTGCTTCGGGAAAAACATCGGTGCTACTGTGGGTAGAAGAAGCATGATACGTAAATAATTGATTATTAGAAGTACGGTGCAAACCATCAGCCATTGCCTCAATTTCTTCTAGTGCATTGAACGGATCATTGTCGCCACCTAGCACCCACATAATATGATTATAACTGCCGTAGCGATCACCTACCCATTCTCCGTAAGCTCGCGCTTTTTCTACTCCATTGCGGTTAAGTGGTAGCGGGTTTCCTTCGGCGTCAACCCCAGCATAATCTGTTCGGCAGCAACCCGACCAAAGTGGTACTAAAGCTAATAATAAGCCCTGATTCTGAGCTCCAACTACAATACTGTCTACTCGCTGAAAAAACTTTTCGTTGGGTTGGGCTAAATCGTAATTATTAAGAAAAGGAAGCTCCCCATCAATATTTTCTAATCCCTTTCCACCAGTCAGCATTATTTGTAGCGTATTGAATCCTTTCTGCTTTCGCGCTTGTATATATTCTTTCACCTCAGGCATTGTGAGTTTAAAGAAAAGGAACCACGGAGTATCAGCTTGATACAAAAATGGAGATCCTTCCGCATCGACTAAATATCGCTGGTTCTCACTTATTGAGAGAGGGAAAACGGCTTGGGCAACTCCTTGGATAGTTAAGCAGAAAAAAATAGCGATTAATACAGGTCGCATAGGTTAAATAACATGTTTAACAAAGATAATAGATAGACGATGTCGCGTCATAATGGCTTTCGGCGACCGATGCTTAAACCATCATGACGCGGCATCGCATAATCATCCCAAAAGAGACCAAACTAGGTCGCCAAGCGATTACTGTTTAAGTTTGGAATCAATACGCTCTAAGCTAAGTAAAGTCTCTTTCTAAAACTACTCTCAGTGGTTCAGGTTTTCGTCCCGTGAGTTTTTCTATGTCCTGCGTGGTCTCTTTAACCTTGCCCCGTTTGATTAGGCCGTAGACGGGCAGCATATAATCGGCTATAAAAGGAGGGGCTCCGGCTTGCGCCAATGTACTACGGTACGTTTCCGAGTCGGGATTAATGTAAGTAATTTTCTCGCCTTTTATATCTGAAAGTAGGTCAGCGACCTCAAAGTGGGTGTAGGCTTGCTCTCCGGTTAGCATATAGGTCTGATGACGATGCTGATCCTTTACGAGTAGGGTGGCTACAACTTCTCCAATATCCCGCGCCGAAACAAAGCCAGTTGTTCCTTCCCCCGCAGGAAAAAAGATAATTTTACGCTGCTCAATGTTCTCCCGCTCGTAGTTACCAAAGTTTTGCATAAAGAAACCGGGGCGAACAATTCGCCAGTCTACTTCAGCTTGTTTAAGCTTATCTTCCATCTGACGATGGAACGGAAGTTCCGTCAGATCGTCCATGCCGTAGGCCGATAGGTATACAATTCGCTTGGGTCCTCGCTGAAGTAGATAGTCAGTAAACGGAGCTAGTAGTTTGAACATATCAGGATATAGAGGTGGACCTAGAAGAAACACTCCGTCAGTGCTACTAACCTCCGAGAAGGTATTGATATCTTCAAAATCAAAGGAAACTGCTTTCACGGAAGTCCCAAATTGCTCGCGGCTACGCTCGGGGTGCCGACTCGCTGCAATCACCTGCTGCCCTTGTTGAAGTAATGCCTGAACTACTTCTCTACCTACAGTGCCCGTAGCGCCAGTTACAAAAAAAGTTGCCATAAAAATTTACGGTTAAAATGAATAATTACGTAAATTTGTAACCTTAGGCACATTTTATCAAGTAGGTACTTGTAAGTACGATAGTATGCAAAAAGTAACTAATATTGATAATCAATAAGTTAGCATGGAAGAAAAACTTACAGTTATTGAAGATAAATTTGTCACTATCCATCCTTGTCCGGTGCTTACCACCTTGGAGGTAATTGGGGGAAAGTGGAAACCCGCTATCTTGTGGGAGTTACAACTGCATCAAATAAGACGGTTTGGTAAATTAAAGCGGGCCTTACCCGGCATTACTCAAAAAATGCTAACCCAACAATTGCGGGAACTAGAAAAGGATAACGTTATTCACCGAAAGGTGTACGCCGAAGTACCCCCACGGGTGGAGTATCGTCTGACTGACTACGGTGTCACGCTGATACCCATATTGCACGAAATGGCTCAGTGGGGGTGGACTCACCGTAAAGAAAACGCTTCTGATCAATAAAGCTTTCTTTAATGATAGCTTCACCGATCTTTACTTTTATAGTCATATCCAACGTCCAGCATAGAGTTTGACGAGTCGCACCCCCCAACTAAACGAAGAGCCGAGACAATTTACATCATCTCGGCTCGGCTAACAAAGTGACCTTAGTTAGATCAGCGACTAGCTACTCGCTGTTCAGTTTGGCTATTCTGAAAATAAATCCAATCAACTGCTGCCTTAGCGTCGGCTGACTTTCCTCGGGTGACGAAGTAGAGCGTATGTACTCCAGTTGACTGCCGAAGGGGTAAGTTGATACTGGTCCATTCAGCATTGCTGCCCGTAGCCGGAATAGCAGCTTCCGCAATAATATCACCATCAACCGAATTAAGCCGTACTTGTAAAGTTAGGCCTGCTTCATTAGCCGCTACTCGCGCTTGCAGACCATCTACATTTTTTAGATCAAAATTCTCAAAAGCAAAGTAACTGCTGTCACGCATATCTGACACGAAAGCATAGTTGGTCTCGCTGG
>NZ_JBARYM010000766.1:0-1703 GCF_049647865.1 Tunicatimonas sp.
CATAAGTACGATCCTATCTCGCAAAAAGAATACTTTCAATTCTTTAGTTTTTTCAACTCTACCGTAGAGCGGGGCGACGGAATTTTTGCCTATAATGCCATAGAAAACGGGCAAATGGTTTCTAATAAGCTATCAATGAATGCTGGGCCAGTACTGGCGTTAGCCGATGCTGAAACAAAAGAGATTCGGGAGTACTTGCTAGATCATCTTGACCAACAGCAAACGGGGCTGAACAAACTCTCTCTACAGAATGCCGAAGCGGTGCAGCAGTGGCAATCCCAACAAACTAACGCCACCGCCTTAGAGCAGGCTGTCCGGAAAACCACCGTTACCCACCTAACCTTCGATCAAATGGCCGATGGAAAAGATCGGGATATGGTAAAGGGAAATGCTGCCCCTAGTTACAGTGGTGACATTACTTCGGCCGAAGGAGTAAAGGGAAAAGCCGTTCGCAGTAATGCCTCGGGGCAATATGTGGCCGACGGCAACCCCTCCATTTTTGAACGGACTGATCCGTTTACGGTGAGCTTCTGGATTAATATTCCGGAAGAGTTTGCGGAGGCGCACGTAATGTATAATGGTAATAACCGAATACAGGGCTACCGAGGTTGGGACATTATGCTAGACAGTTCCCATACGCACTTCCGCCTAAATCACGCCCACCCCTATCAGTCACTCGATATTCGCGATCCCGAAGCCTTACAACTTGACGAATGGATACACTATGTCTGGACCTACGATGGCTCTAGTCAGGCCGAAGGTATGCGTCTGTATCGTAACGGAGAAGAAATTGACCCGGAGATTGAACGTAATTACCTCTATCGCTCTACCAAACCGTATCTGGATACCCGAGCAACCGTATACATGCCCTACCAAGGATTAATTATTGGCAACCGTCACTACGATCAGGATTTTACCGGAGGAATGCTAGACGAGGTTCGCATCCTGAACCGGGAGGCAGATGAGTTGGTAGCTCAGTATCTTTACAATGCTGAACAGGGTAAAGATGCCTTCAATACTGCACTTGCTGGCGAAGCGAAAGAGGTAGACCGCTTTTACGACCTGTTTATTGATACTCAACTGCAAGCTAAGCGCGCTGAGTTACGGGACATTCGTTTGCAAGAAGTGGCGACCATCGATACCGTTCAGGAAGTAATGGTGATGGGTGACTGGGAAGAAAAACGCCCCACCTATATTTTAGAACGCGGAGTGTACGATGCTCACGGTGAGCGGGTTGAACAAGATGTGCCTAATTCGCTGTTGGCTTGGCCGGAAGAATTACCCCGCAACCGATTAGGACTAGGGAAATGGCTTATTCACGAAGATCACCCCTTAACGGCCCGAGTAGCAGTAAACCAGATGTGGTACTTAATGTTCGGGCGGGGCTTAGTGGAAACGGTAGAAGACTTCGGCAATCAGGGCGCACTGCCGTCTCACCCCAAATTGCTGGATTGGTTAGCGGTTGATTTTCAGCAAAATGGTTGGGATGTAAAACGACTAATTCGCCAGATGGTACTGTCGGCTACCTACCGACAATCCTCTAAAGTTCGTCCCGAATTACAAGAAGTTGACCCGGATAATGTATTGCTGGCTCGATCCCCTCGTTACCGTCGCTCGGCTGAAATGGTGCGGGATAATGTTTTAGCAGCGAGTGGCTTACTTGATCCTACTGTCGGGGGGGCTTCTACGTTTCCTTATCAAGC
>NZ_JBARYM010000767.1:0-7857 GCF_049647865.1 Tunicatimonas sp.
GTACCGATTCGAGAAAAGTATCCTCACTGCCTGGAATACCCATTAGAAAATACCTACGGTATGTTGCTGTACTCTAAGTTTACCTTAGAAGACTTTGATATCAGATTTTTAGTTAAGCCTAATATTCCTTCATTTCACGGCAAGGTAATACTGCCTTCCGGTCAGCAAATTAATCTTCACTGTTTACACCCTGAACCTCCCAGCCCAACCGAAAGTGAAACTTCTACTGAGCGAGATGCTGAGTTACTTATTTTAGGCAAAAATATCATCAATCCAGATGAACCCACTCTCGTTGCTGGAGACCTGAATGATGTTGCTTGGTCATATTCCACCCGTTTATTTATTAGAATTAGCGGTTTACTTGACCCTAGGATGGGCCGAGGGTTCTACAGTACATTTCATGCTAAGTATCCTCTCATGCGATGGCCGCTAGATCATGTTTTTATCTCTAATCATTTTAAGTTGGTAGAGCTGAAACGGCTACCCTCCTATGGGTCTGATCACCTACCTATCTATATTAAAGTAAATTATGAAGCCACTGCCGAATACGAACAAGAAAAGTCCAAGACCGATCAGTTAGGCAAAGAATTAGCCGAGGAGAAAATAGAGAAAATCAAGGATGCGTGATTTCTTGGAGTTGAGTGAGCGCATTGTAACAAATAGTAGTAACTTTTTTAGCGCAGCTATTCAATAATATTTCTCTGTCAGCTATTTCTTCCGATAATATATTCTCTGCTTCGGAAAACGTATCAGAAAGCGATTGAAGGGCCAGCACGTGGCAGGTAGTTTTGTGCTTATGCTGTAACTTTACTATATCTGGTAAACTTTTTCGCTCGATTAAGCGCGCAAAATGGGTGGGTATATCCCGCATATAGTCGGAGTAAATAGTTGCCAGTTGCATCTTAAAATCCTGATCGTTTTCTGTAACCTTTGATAACTGATAGTCTATTGTATTGCGATACAATGAATTTTCTGGCATAGCGACGTAAAGTAAAGCGACATAAATAAGTAGGTAGCCCACAAAAATTATCAGGCTGCCTTTTTTGGTATCTCTTCTTGATGCTTAGTAAACCCACGGCGCTGCATGTCACCCCAACTTTTCTTTCCAACTAAAAGATCTAAGTTTCCCTTTATAGAATTCACTAAAATAATAGGATGATAAAATACTGGTTCCATCAGAGCGGTTAAAATTAGTTTGCCCATATCTGAGGTATGTTGGTACTTGTGATATGAGTATTCTTCAGCTACTAATGCGATCAAAGATAATAATACTGAGAAAAAATAAATTATTATTAAAAAGAATAAAAAATTAGTCCAATCTAAGTACCCCAAGATAGCTAGTGTGACACAATAAGCCAAACCAATACTTTCGATAAATGGAGCTAAGAATTCAAAACACAGCCAGTAAGGGTAACTTAACCAACCCATTAGTTTATATTTAGGGTTGAGCAGCAGTTTTCGGTGTTTGATTAAAGTTTCGGCAGTGCCTCGTGCCCAGCGGTTTCGCTGTCGGCTAAGCTGCGTTAAACTTCCCGGAGCTTCAGTCCAGCACAGCGGATCAGGAATATAAATTACTTTATAAGATAGATCGTTATCGTGCATGTAGCGACGCATGCGTATTGTTAACTCCATGTCTTCACCAACAGTATTGGTATAGTATCCCCCCGCTTTCACCACAATTTCTCGATCAAACAAGCCAAATGCTCCTGAAATAATCAGCAGTCCATTTAACCGGCTCCATCCTAATCGGCTAAGAAGGAATACGCGAATATACTCCAACGCCTGAAACCGAGCTAACCAACCTTTGGGTAGCTGTATTTTAACTAAGCTTCCGTCTTCAATAGTACAAGAGTTAGCAATACGAACCATACTTCCTGTAGCAATCACACGCTGTGAGTTTTGTAAGAAAGGCTTTACCATCTTAAGCAGCGCATTCGGTGCAATAATAGAGTCAGCATCCATAGTAGCTACCAATTTACCTTCAGCGTGATTAAGCCCGGCATTTAGAGCATCAGACTTACCACCATTCGCTTTATCGATTACCGTAATTTTACCGAAAACTTTCTTTTGCGATTTGTATAGACAACGTACTTTCTCAGTAGGTAACTCATAGTTGCTTTCTAGATAAGTAGGTACCAATTGAAAATATTCTATCATCTTACGCAGCGAATCATCGGTGCTACCGTCGTTTACTACAATCACTTCATAGTTATTATATTGAAGAGATAGAAGTGAGCGTACACTATCAATAAGAGTTTGCCCTTCATTGTACATTGGCACTATCAAGGATATTTTTGGGGTAAGAGGTGAGGATAGCAGTGCCTGCGGGTCATCTAAACGGCTGATTTTGAGATATTTTCTAATCTCAGTTAGGCCAACAATAGTAAGAAAAATGGAGAACCCCGCTAGAATCAAACCATAAATTAAGATTAGATTCTCAGCAACATATGTAATACTATAGATAGCAATTTCTCTCATAATTATCTGCCTATGGCGTTAGAGCAACGGTTTTATTGGTTCTGCGTTAGATTGAATTTGAGCCACAGCCTTAGAGGTCGCTCTTCTTACCCAGTAGTTAGGGTGTCGGCGAAGATCATCTAAGCTAGTAGTCTGTTGGTGACTCCCCAATTTGCTAATCGCTTGTAAGCTAGCTAATTGAATATCGGTATCTTTGTGCTTAGCCAGATTCATTAGCGTAGGCATAGCTTCAGTAAGCTGTAGCCGGTTAACTGTATTGATAGCTTCAGTAATAACCGATAGAGATGAATTAGAAAGCTTATGCAGGACAGATGGGGCTGCTGAATACTGTTGAAACTCTGCAATCATACGTAGGGCGAACAGGACAATGCTTTCGTTTTCAGAAGTCAGCCATTGACTAAAATTAGGAAGACGATGCCGGCCGATGCTGCGTAAATGATGGTGTAGCCGAATTTGTAGTAGTTCACTCAATGGTGTATTTAAGCTACTTAAAAACGCTAAATCAGGAGATGATTCTAACTTAGCTAGTGCTAATATAACTTCCTGGGCCATATGCGAGGCATCTGACGGATACAAGCACCTTATTTCTTCTTTTACCTCCGGGCGATTCACTTGCATAGCACTTATTTCATGAAGTCCTTGGGTGCGTACACTGATATTTCGCTCTCGCAGTTTCTTCAAAGAGTACTTAGGTAGTTCTAAAGCATAGGCTAGGCTCAGAAGTTGGTTTTGTGCTGAACCACTAAGGCTTTTCTTTAGGTTAAGAATAATATCGGTGAGAATCTGCGGATCGAGGTATTTATTCTGTTTCTTCTCCTGCTGAAATAGTTCTGAGGCTACATTCAGAAAACTATTTGGAGCGTTCTCTGCCTGAGTTTCAACTAAAGCATCATACAGTAAGTATTGATAGCGGAACTGAAGGTCACTTTTCTTCTTTTCTCTAACTACAGAAAGAGTACGATGTATATACAGTACTATAACTAAAATGAGGCAAATAGACAAAAGGAAAGCGGCAATGCCCAATAGCAATCCGTGTGAGTATATTAATGTTTCCAATTGAACAGCGACTATCATAATCAAAATCTTTTCTCTAATCCAAACTCGAGTCCCCAACGGTTTACCTGACGAAGCTCAACGTATTCCTCCCATTGATATTCAGCCATGAAGCGCACTAGCAACGTGCGTTGCCAAAAGGCGTGTTTATAGTCAAAAGCTAATCTTTGAGTATTTACCCGCAGTATTTCTGGTAAGCTTACCACTTGAATTGGGGCAGTTCCGTAGTTGGCATACAAGCTAAAGTAATGATCGCTGTGCCGAAGGTATTTTCGGTAGGTAAATGCTCCAGCAGTGTTGCTAGTTTCTTTTATATTCGTTAGAAAAGCCCGGGCAGAAATCCAATGAGAACCCGCGTAATGACCTAACTGGGCGGTATAAATACGGACAGTAGCCGATTCAAAATACAACATTCGCATTCCGCCTGATATCTCAGTACTTGCCCCAACTCCCTGAAAAAGTTCGCCTCCCCAACGCAGGTTAGGAAAAACAGTTCGGTCAGATATTCCGAAATTAAGGTAAGCATACGTGCGAGAAGCGATTTTAGGGTAGAAATCTAATTCAGCCTGTTTACCAATTTGATCAAACATCCGAGATCGACTTAACCGAGCGATAACTGGCCCAAGCTTGGTACGGCGTTCGTATTCCACACTACCAATATGCCAAGGCGTAAAAATCGCGTCAAAGTTTGCGTAGTAGTAGTTAGCCCGAATTGCATTTTTGGTATTTTGAGGGCGAAGTTCCTGTAGTAAGCTATCTGCTTGCGGTGAGGGAAGCATTTCTTCCAATAAAGTTATCCCTTCTTTAGTTCGCCCTAATTCAGTTAATATTTGTGCTTTTAATAATGTAAGCACTGTATCCCCAGGATAATTATTTAACCCTCGATTAATTAGAGCAAGCGCGTCAGCCCAAGCAGCATCCCACATTTCTACTCGCCCCGCTCCTCGATACACTTCTACTGTAGGGTATTTTTCTAAGAGTACTTGGTAATTGGTACGGGCTTGTTCAAACTTCTGCTCCCAGCTATAAACTGAACATAATAGCAGGTGGGCATCGTATCGTTCGGGATAATTAGCCAGTAACACTCGTAAATTATTTATTGCCGAATCATATTGGTGAATATAAGCCTGAGAGCGAGCGGTAGCGTATAAGCTATCACCATTAGTTGACTGACCGAAGAGTTGGCCAACAGTCACTAGTATGAAAAAAACTAGAATAATATGTATGCTAAATCTTTTCATAAGACTACTGGAATTACCTGCTTTACTTGCTCGATCAGCCCTTGTAGATTAAAAGGCTTAGCCAAGTAATAATTAGCTCCCAAATCGTATGCTTCGGCTTCAGCGTGAGGAGTATTCATAGCAGATAGAGCGATGATGAATGGATCATATTCTAGTTCTAATCTTACGTAGCTAATAACTTCAAGCCCAGAGGCAAAAGGCATAAGAATATCAGTAATGATTACTGAAGGCTTCTCTTCCTGAATAACCCGCTTAGCTCGTTTGCCGTCGTAAGCATGAAATATTTGGGAAAAACCTTCCCCCCTTAGCTTGAAAGCAATCATATTTAGTAAAGCTTCATCGTCTTCAGCGATCAGTATTTTAGCAGTATCCATGAATCTAGTTATGGTCGAAATGATACTTGAAAAGAATAGGCTTGTTGATTAACAATTAGCGACACGAAATACAGTGATGATTCATTGTCGGATGGAAGCACCGGAATTTCATAGAATCCTGCTTCCATATTAATATGGCTGGTAGTATTAATTAAAGTGCCTTGAATGTCCGATACCTGCACAATTACTTGGTTATTAGGTGCAGTGAAATGAACCAACAAATCGGCACCGTTACGTACAAGAGTTGTATTAATCTTACGGGTCGATTGAATGATTTTGTATGAAGTATGAGAATAGTCAGTATAGGAGGTATTAGATGATAGCAACTCAGCGGCTTCCTTTACATCTGATTTTAAGACTAAAGTTAGCTTAGGCGGTGAAGAGGCTAGCAACATCGCTGAACTAGCGTATCCTACAGTTATGAGAAAGTGAGTTATTAGCAATATTTTATATGCTTTTGGCATAATGTAAAATAAAATAAGTTATGTATTATATAAAAATAATATAATCCAATTGCATGCTAATGTAATAAATGATTGAAGAAATGATATTATAAGGGAAAGAGCGAATGTGATTTGTACCAGAGAAGGAAGTAATTCCTATATTTGGAAGGAATTAAACAGCTATTATGCGAGTCATTAGAGAAATTCCTCACAAACAGTGCAAAATCACTATCTTCTATTGGAACAGTAAGTACCTAATCAAGCTAGAGAGGGGGTGGATTGAACAGACCTATAAAGTACCCGAACTGGAGATTAGCGGGGAAGAAGATATTCAAAAAATAGTGAAAGGCGACTTCTTGGCTAAAGCATTGGAGCAATTTGAGATTATGGAAGCAAACTTGTTCCAAGCAGTAGAAGAGTTGAGCGGTAATCCATTTTAAGGTCTCTCCAGTATTACAAATGAGTAAGAGTAGGGGTTTTTTTCATCAGCTTCGTGATCCTCCCTTTTTACCTCCTGCCAAACACTTGAGTCAATCTCAGGAAAAAAAGTATCGCCTTCAAATTCACCATGAATCTCGGTGAGATAAATACGGTCGGCTACGTCTAAGGCAAGTTCATAAATTTGGGCACCACCTAATATAAACATCTCCTGCTGACCATTTTGCTTACCTAAAGCCAGAGCTTCATCCAAACTATGGGTTATGACGCAGTTTTCTCGATAAAAATCATCTTGGCGAGTGATAATAATATTAAGGCGTCCTGGAAGTGGTTTGTCTACCGATTGATACGTTTTACGACCCATCGCTACGAAGTGACCGCTCGTAGTTTCTTTAAAGTACTTCAGATCGGCGGGCATGTGCCATACCAAGTCGTTGTCTTTACCAATAACGTTATTATCGGAGCGGGCTACCATAATTGATTTGATCATAATGTAGTTCCTCGTAAAAATTCATCTACCATCATTCTCCTTTTTCCTTCTAGTTGTAGTTCCTCTACCGCTAACCAGCCATCTTGCCCCCGGATGTACAAATACGATTTATTATCAGTAACAAAATCGCCAGGATTCTGATTAGCTTTTTCTTGGTCAGTAAGATGTACCGAAAATATCTTACAGTTTTTCTTTTCTCCATTGGTTAGCGTAAGTTCTGTCCAGGCCGCCGGATACGGAGAAAGTCCTCGCACAAAGTTGCGAACCTGCTCGGCTGGCTGGTTCCAGTCAATTTTACAAGTTTCCCGATGGATTTTAGGAGCAGGTTTTAGATCGGTTATTTCCTCTTGAGGAGTGAGTACATAATCATCTTGACTAATGGCTTTTACCGTTTTTAGCACCAACTGTGCGCCTTTTTGCATTAAACGTTTGTAGAGTGTTCCGGCGGTATCATCAGGATGAATGGGTTCTTTTTCTTGAAACAGAATGTTTCCCGTATCAATTTCATGGCGAATCATAAAGGTAGTTACTCCTGTTTCAGTTTCCCCATTGATAATCGCCCAATTGATCGGCGCGGCTCCCCGGTACTGAGGTAAGTAAGAAGCGTGAAGGTTGAAGGTTCCAATGGTTGGCATATTCCAAACCACTTCGGGTAACATACGGAAAGCGACCACTACCTGCAAGTCGGCTTCGTAGCTTTTAAGTTCTTCTAGAAACTCAGGGTTTTTCAAATTAGTTGGTTGCAATACAGGAACATCGTGGGTCAAAGCATACTCTTTCACCGGAGAAAAAGCAATCTTCCGACCTCGCCCCTGGGGTTTATCCGGCGCAGTAATAACTGCTACCACCTGATACTGGTTTTCTACCAAAATTTGCAGCGACAAAACCGCAAACTCTGGAGTGCCCATAAAGATGATTCTTAGAGGTTTTTGACTCATACTCAATTAATTGGTTCTGCTTTATAATGTTTTCAAGCGCTCAGATGCACATATATTTATAGAAGGTAATAATTTTGAACACTTGAACACTTGAACACTTGAACACTTGAACACTTGAACACTATCTACTCAAAATCCTCGTACAACAAATACTTCTTCCGCATGGCTTTGTATTCCGAGAGTTCAGGCTCCCAGCTCTGCTCAATTTCTTCTATACTTTTGCCTGTTTCTATTTGTTTCTGAAGGGTTTTGTTTCCCGCCAGTAATGCGAAGGCATCAGGACGATCAATAAATTCTTGATTGGTCATGCCGTGGGCTTTGGCTTGTTGGTAGAAATCTTTAAGAAATTCTAGAGTGAATTTTTCCAGATGAGGGATTCCTCGCAGATCAACTCCGTAACAC
>NZ_JBARYM010000768.1:0-2813 GCF_049647865.1 Tunicatimonas sp.
GTTCGGGAGCACAAAATCTCTCGAGTAATTTATCTACCCAGCGAGGTGGTACTGGCAGTTTCTGATCTTGACTAGCCATTTTTAAGTAAAACTAATTTTTGGTAAAGCTTGGGGAGCAATGCGGTCCCACAGGCGATTACGTACGCCTCGCACATCGTGCAGCATTCGGCTACCGGCTACGGTCACCGTGAAGAGGCGTTTGCGACGTCCGCCTCGCTCGGGAGTGGCTTCGCCCATTTGGGAGTTAACGAAGCCTTTCTTCTCTAGTCGTTGCAAAGCAGCATGAACCGCACCGGTAGTGACCGTTTTGCCGGTTTCTTCTTCCAGGGCTTCGGCAATACCTACGCTGTAGGCCTGCGGGGTGAGCACCGCTACTGAGAGCAACACTACTTCTTCGAATTCGCCCAGATCGCTTCTTCTCATAAGTCGGAAATTGATTACTTCTATTTCGGTATAACAAATGATTTGCCAAAATTTAGAATGAGCTATAGTAGCCCGTATGGGCAGATTTAGAAGTATCTTACTAGTACTAAAGTGTTCATCGGCGAACACTTACTATCCGGTTTTGGACAGTAGTAAACAAATGTTATTGAGAACATCTCATTGTTTTTTGAAAACTTGCGTAGGTGATTCTAGTGATGATAATTCCGTTGGTGGTAAAATCACTGTTCACCTTGTGCGATTGGTTTTAAAACGACCCAAGCGGCATCAGCAAATCCGGGGGACTCCCTAAAGCAGAAGTGAATACCTAAACTTGTGAGAGGATTCGTTAAACTGATGCCTTTTCATTTCAACGATAAACTATCTGGTACGAGCACCATCCATATGATTGGAAAGAATATCTTCCAGATACTCCCGATTGTTGGCTAAGCGAGGCACTTTGTTTTGTCCGCCCAGCTTTCCACGGCTTTTCAACCAGCGATAAAATGTACCAGAGGGAGCGGCGTGAATTAAGGGAACATCCACCGCTAGCGAATTCTCTCGTTTGGCGCGATAATCGGAGTTCAGCTCTTGAAGCGTTCTGTCTAGAACTTGGGTGAACTGATCGATAGATTCCGGAGGTTGCGAGAACTCAATAATCCATTCGTGCCGACCTTTGTTGCTTTCGCCCATATACTGGGGGGCGGCGGTAAAGTTTTCAATAAGGGCACCACTTCGTCGGCAGGCTTCAGCTAACGCTTGTTCGGCATTTTCTATCACCAGTTCTTCCCCAAAGGCATTAATAAAGTGTTTGGTGCGACCAGTAATGCGGAAGCGGTAGGGTAGGGTAGAGGTGAAGCGAATAGTATCCCCAATTTTATAGCGCCAAAGCCCCGCGTTGGTACTAATGACGATAGCGTAGTTTTTTCCAACTTCTACCTGATCAATGGTTAGGGTTTGGGGGTGCTCCTGCTCAATTTGATCCATGGGAATAAACTCGTAGAATATTCCGTAGTCCAGCATCAGCAGCATCTCGGTGGAGTCTCGCTGATCCTGAATACCAAAAAATCCTTCGGTAGCATTATACGTCTCGGTGTAGTGCATTTTATCGGAAGGAATCAGCTTCTGGAATAAGTCGCGGTAGGGGGTGAAAGAAACTGCCCCATGAAAGAAAACCTCCAAATTAGGCCACACTTCATGAACGTGCTGGGCTTTTTTTAGCTCTAAGATTCGCTGCAAGATTACAATGGTCCAGGTAGGGACCCCAGCCATAGCGGTCACGTTCTCATTAACCGTTGATTGAGCAATCTTATCTACTTTTTCTTCCCAATTATCCATCAGCGCAATTTCCATACTGGGGGTGCGGGTAAACTGAGCCCAAAGTGGCAAATTCTTCATCAGTACCGCCGAAACATCTCCGGTGTACGATTCTGAATTTTGGTCGAGCTGATTAATCTGCTGGCTACCACCGATGGTCAACGTTTTTCCGACAAACATTTTGGTAGCTGGGTAATTATTAACGTAGATAGAAACTAAATCCTTACCACCTTTGAAGTGGCAGTCGTCCAATGCTTCCTGAGAAACGGGGATAAATTTACTGGTAGCATTGGTGGTACCCGAAGATTTGGCAAACCATTTTATTTTTCCGGGCCACAACACATTTTCCTCGCCACGCATTAAGCGGTCAATATAGGGAAAAAAGCTTTCGTAATTTACAATGGGCACCCGCTCCTGAAACTGCTGTACTTGAGAAATATCTTGGAAGCCGTATTGCTTACCAAACGTAGTATCTTTAGCCGTTTTTATAATATAATGGAAAACATCAAGCTGAACATCGTGAGGATACTTGAGAAAGAGTTCAATCTGATGAATGCGTTTTTTCATCAGCCAGGTTAGTACGGAATTTACAATCTCCATACACTCAAATTTTTCGTTTTAGCTCAAAGTGTTTTCCTAGGTAAACTCTCCTTACCTGCTCATCGTTAGCTAGGTCTTCGGCACTGCCCGCTTTAAGTAATCGCCCCTCAAACATTAGATATGCCCGATCAGTAATGGAGAGTGTTTCATTTACGTTATGGTCAGTAATTAGAATGCCAATATTTTTGTTTTTCAACTGAGCAACAATACCTTGAATCTCTTCTACCGCAATAGGATCAACCCCGGCGAAGGGCTCGTCTAGTAGCACAAACTTAGGATCTACGGCTAATGCCCGGGCAATCTCGGTACGACGACGTTCTCCGCCAGACAGGACCATTCCAAGATTTTTGCGGACGTGAGTCAGGCTGAATTCCTCTAGCAGGGCATCTACTTTGTCGTGGCGTTCGGCTTTCGATAAACCGGAAGTCATTTCCAGTACCGCCATAATATTATCTTCCACACTTAGCTTGCGAAAT
>NZ_JBARYM010000769.1:0-3880 GCF_049647865.1 Tunicatimonas sp.
TGGTCTAGGTAGTGATCTAACGAAGTAAGAGTATCTTGGTAGAGGTTACGAATTATATTACCCACCTGAATATGCTGAGAAATAGAATTAACAAAAGAAACAAACATAGCCAAACTAACTAAGCTGAATAGAACAGTGAGTAAGATTGATAAGTGCGGAACCTGAAATGTATACAACAACGATTGAATACTAGATAGTACCAATATAGAATACAGGATTGTACCTAAATAGGTACCTATTACTACTTGATGGAAGCGACGGCTAATAAGGCCCGGTAGTACCCGGGGCGAATAGTTTGAGGCTGCTTGGTTGAGCACAATCATTACCATACTGAAGCTGAATACCATTAAGGAGAGCATTCCACCCACAATAGAACCCAACAATGCCCGAGCACTAGCCGGGTGAATCAGATTTTTAACTCCAAGAGAATAGCTAATTAAGTTCTCGGGCGACGATTCATCTAAATACAAAGTGAGAAACGATAGCAGCAAAAAACCGGTAGCTAACAAAGAGGGAATAAAGGCAATACTGGAAAGTATGTTTAGTAATTGTCTTCGTAGCCAACGGCGAATAGAACGGGAAGCCATAGATAGTTATTCAGATATATACTCCTAACTGTTTGACTGCCCGGCTGTTTCAGTAACCTTTTAAGAAGAGTGTTAAGCTAAAACATAAGGAAATAATGCTGCCGGGTAGTTAGAGGGCGAAAAAAAACCAAACCAGCGTCAAATAGGTCTATTGATAGCGTGACTCGCGGATGCTGAATAATGGTTTTCCAAGCCTTTCGCATCTCGAAGGACCAATGAATATCATCGAAAACCAGAATACTATTTTCGCTCGTTCTATCCAGCAGTTGAGAAAAGTACCGTAGCGTAGGTTCAAGTCGGTGATTAGCATCCACGTAGGCTAAATCCACCTGAGGTATTTCTTCTAGTAATTGAGGAAGGGTGTGGTCGATATTTCCTTCTCGTAATTCAATATTCTGACAGTTGAAATCTGCAAAAGCCTGGCCCGCAACGTTAGCAATTTTAGTACTACCTTCCAGCGTGTACACCGTAGTTCGATTATCGGCTAGAGCCAAATACAGCGTTGTAACCCCCAAAGAGGTACCCAGTTCCACCACATACTGTGGTTTTTGAAATTGCATTAAGTTGTAGAGAAAGCATCCGAATTTAGGGGTGCTTAGTGTATGGCGAGCAATACTTTTTACTAGGCGAACATTAGAAGCACTGACGGTAGAAGCTGCCCCTATTGATTCAGCTAATACTTCTTCCTTTGACTTTAGCAAATTATTGCGGTACTGCTCAATTTGCTCGAAACTTGATTGAGCTTGAGTAGTACGAATTACTTGCTGATAGAACTGATAGATAAACGGGGCATGGAGAGAATGTTGGTTTACCGCGTTGAGCCAATGATGCCAGTGGCCTACTATTAGGGAGCGCCTTTGCCAAAGCGAAAGCATACAGAGAATTAATTAACCCGATAAGGAGCGATCAGGGTAAATTCAGGAATCACCGCTCGAAATTGCTTTCCATCGGTGATTCGTTCCATCAAGAAAGTGCCCTTCATTTTGCCAATTCCTGATTTAAGGTTGCAACCCGATACATATTGGTGCTGTTGCTGAGGTTCTAAGGTGGGCTGCTTACCAATTACGCCTTCGCCCTCTACATCTCGCTGCGGGTATCCGGCATCAATTACTTCCCAGTGACGACGTAATAACTTTACGGTAAAATTACTGTTATTCTCAATGGTAACCTGATAGGTAAATACATAGTGGCTTTGGCTGGGATCAGAATACTCCGGTTGATATTCCGTCTCAACAGTGACTCTTACGCCTTCTGTTATTTCTGTTACCATAGTTTTATTTACGCCGAAAGTTAATGATAAGTTCACAATAAACTACACAAATCACTATGGATGTACGTATTGCTCCTTCGTGGAAGGAAAAGCTAGCTGATGAATTTAACAAACCTTATTTTGTATCACTTGCCGAATTTCTTCGTTCCGAATACAAAAATCAGGTGGTGTATCCGCCAGGAAAGGAAATTTTTCGTGCCTTTGACCTTACTCCCTTCGATCAGGTAAAAGTAGTCATCCTTGGGCAAGATCCTTACCACGGTCCTAAACAAGCTAATGGGTTAGCATTTTCGGTACGCGATGGTATTACGAAACCGCCCTCGCTCATCAATATTTTCAAGGAGATCAAAAATGAGTACGATAAACCCATTCCGGATAGTGGAAATTTAGAACGCTGGGCGCAACAGGGAGTTTTATTAATTAATTCTACCCTTACAGTACGGGCGCGACAGGCTGGTTCGCACCAAAAGAAAGGTTGGGAGCAGTTTACCGATGCTGTGATTCAGAAGGTTTCAGACGAACAGGAAAACATCGTGTTTCTACTGTGGGGAGCGTATGCGCAAAAGAAAGGGGCCATCATTGATGAAAGCAAACACCACGTACTAAAATCAGCCCATCCTTCGCCCTTTGCCGCCGACCGCGGTTTCTTCGGCAATGAGCACTTTAAGCAAGCGAACGAATACCTTAAACAACAGGGTAAGGAAGAGATTGAGTGGTAGTTATATTAAATAAAAATGGCTTTTTCATCTTTGACGCCTTAGAACGTATAACGTAGGATCGTTCTATCTCTTACGTGCGTAAGTTAAGGTCTAAAACAAAGTGTTTTATTACTGCTGTAGTTACCGGAATAGCTTATCTTAGAATTTTTATTAGAAAAATCTAAGTAAATATGTTAAAAGTTATAAATTTTATCAAGTCTGAGTCGTTTATTTTTATAACATTAGTTCTTGTTCTCTTTGGCCAGACTGTACATACTACTTACTTGTTTGAAAAAGTCCGTGTATCCGATTTAAGCTTCTATTATGATGGTGTTCGGATAAACGCGGTGAATTGGCTTCATGCTATTGTGTTCGCCATCGTTATTGAGGCAGCTATATTAATGTTTATCCTGCATGGCAAACGTTTGGCCTCTAATATTTACGCAGTTGCTTCATTCGCTATCAACATGCTATACTATGCCCCTTGGGATGCAGATATTCCTCAGATTGTAACTACTACGCTAATCAGTGCTATGCTGTCTGGATCAATATGGTTTTTTTCAGATTTATTTGCCGAAAAGGTAATGAATGATAGAGAAGATATGAGCCAGACTATCTTATCGGAGCTTGCTCCAGGATCACATAAGATGAACTTTAAAACTACCTTTCCTGAGAACCGATAGGTTCAAGTTATCAAGGAGAGACAATCTACTCAATTAAATTTAGTAGCCGACTCCAGCGAATTTTGCTGAAAAAGCTTTCGTTGGGGTCAATAGAGAGCCAGATAAAGAATGCTTTGCCTACGATATGGTCGGCAGGAACAAATCCCCAGAAACGAGAGTCCAGCGAATTGTGGCGGTTGTCGCCCATCATAAAGTAGTAGTTCTGCTTAAACGTGTAAGTGTCTACCGCTTCGCCATCGATGTATAATTTTCCGTCCCGCTTTTCTACCTCATCGTGCCCTTCGTAGTACTTGATGACGTACTCGTACTTTGTAATATTTTCATCGGTTAGCTCAATTTGTTGTCCCTCGGATGGAACTTCTAATGGCCCAAAGAAGTCAGCATTCCACGGATAAACGCTGGGATCAGGGTAAATTTCGGGGTTCACCTGATCTTTAGAAGTGGTAGCCGAATTAACTGCACTTACGAAAGGCAGAGCTTCAAACTGGGCGGCTACTTCGGGGGTAAGGTAGGCAATGTAGCCGTCGGAAGTCCGATTAAACTCCCAAACTCCGTACTTATCAAAAACCCGCTGATTGATTACTTGCTCAGTAGCAATAAAGTAGCGATACTGCACTCCGGGAGGATCAGAGAACACATCGC
>NZ_JBARYM010000770.1:0-15998 GCF_049647865.1 Tunicatimonas sp.
ACCCGGGGCGATGATCCTACTCTTACTCTAAGCAAGTGCTAGAAACAGTGGAAAGGTTTCAGCGATTTATCCAATTCTATTCCCAGATGAAAAATCACTCGATCAGCATAAAGCATTTTTGCAACACTACCACCCAAGAGGTAAGAAGATATATGACTACGAAATAGCTGCCATTGCGATAGCTAATGGAATTACTCAAATTGCTACGTTCAACACTAATGATTTTGCTAAAATTACTGAGGTTACTACCGTGACTCCCCAAAATATATAAATAAGGTTGTTGATCATGATCAGCATCAATGCAAATACGCCAGCGTTACCCCGGCTCCGCCGCGTTCAATCTGTTCTTCTTGAAAGCGGGAAACGGAAGGATGAGTTTTGAGATAATTACGCACTATTTCGCGCAACACTCCATTGCCCTTGCCGTGAATAATGCGTAGTTCGCCCGCTCCGAACATAGCTGCTTCATCTACCCAATTTTCCAATTGAGGAATAACTTCTTCAGCTCGTTTACCCCGCAGATCAAGGCTACTGCTAAATTCTGCCCGTTTCTCATTCAGATCAATGCTCCGAGTGCTGGTAGAAGTAATGCTCTTTTGCAGTTTTTTTAGCGACTGCTTGGCTACCTTCTCCAACCGGTTCAACTTTACGTTCGATTTAAGTGAACCAATGAGAATTTCGGCCTGATTATTCCGCAAAGAAAGCACTTCGCCAATTGCTCCATTTTCCTTCACCCGCACGGCATCTCCCTTCTGAATTGGCCCATCTTCTTTAGCAATCTTGGTTTTCTTCTGTTGGGGTTTGATTTCGGCTGGCTTGGGCTTCACCTGCTCCTTCCACTCTTCCAACTCCTGTCGTGCCTGTCGGGTACTTTCTTTTTCAGCGCTTCGCTCCTTAATTGTGCGGATGGTGTTCTCTATCTTCTGATTGGTGTTTTGTAGTAGCTGACTAGCTTCTTGTTTAGCTTCGGCCAAAATGCGCTTGCGTTCGTTTTTCAAGTGCGTTCGTAGCTCTTCGTATTCTTGCGTAGTGGTTGAAATTCGCTTTTCTTTCGCCGCTAAATTCTCGGTAAGCTGCTCGTACTTATTCTTTTCGTTTTCCAACTCGCTTAGCATCTTCTCGTACTGCACATGCTCTACTCCTACCAGTTCTTTGGCCTGATTCAAAATAGACGATTGCAACCCGATTTTTCGCGCAATTTCCAGCGCAAAGGAGCTACCCGGTTTACCTATTTCTAACTGATAGAGCGGTTCCAGTTCATCCGTATCGAAGCGCATAGCTCCGTTTACAATGCCATCGGCTCGATCAGCAAATTCTTTGAGGTTGGAATAATGCGTAGTGATTACCCCAAATACTTTTTTCTGATTTAAATCACTAAGAATGGCTTCGGCGATGGCTCCCCCAAATTGAGGCTCGGTGCCAGTACCAAATTCATCTATCAGAATTAGCGTTTTTTGGTCCGCCACCTTCACAAAGTAGTTCATATTCGTAAGGTGCGAACTGTACGTACTTAGATCATTTTCCAGCGATTGTTCGTCACCAATATCAATAAAAATATTTTGAAAGATTCCAGCGGTAGATCGCTCATCCATGGGCACCAGTAAGCCACACTGTAGCATATACTGCACCAAAGCTACTGTTTTCAGACAAATTGATTTCCCCCCAGCGTTAGGACCGGAAATCACTAAGATTCGCTGATCAGAACGTAGCTCAATAGTGAGTGGTACCACAGGTTTATTTTGCGATTTGTGAGAAAGGTACAGTAGTGGATGTCGGGCATCTTGCCAGTCAACCAACCGTTTTTTTTCTAGCTTTGGACAAACGGCTTCCAACTGCTGAGCTAACCGCGCCTTCGCCCGAATGAAATCCATCATTCCCAAAAACTGGTATGCGTACCGTAGTTCTTTTAGGTGCGGCCGTAATTCATCGGTAAGCAAGGTTAAGATTTTGGTAATCTCCCGACGCTCGCGGTATTCTAAGTCCCGTATCTCGTTATTGATATCCAGTACTTCGGCGGGTTCTAGATACACGGTTTGTCCGGTAGCCGATTCATCGTGTACGAAACCTTTAATACGTCGCTTATATTCCGCCTGAATAGGAATCACCATCCGCCCGCCTCGAATGGTGACCGAAGCATCATCAGCGGTGTACCCTTGCTGGCGGGCCTGCCGCATAATCTGATCCAACACCTTTCGTAAGCGCGATTGCTCACCCAGCATGGTTCGCCGAATGTCCTGCAACTCCCGACTGGCGTTATTACGCATGTGCCCCTTTTCGTCGATAACCTTCCTGATCTTTCCCAGCAAACTAGGCGGTACTCCTACGTGTTCACTAAGCTTAGCCAAGTGCGGATATGGTTGCTCTTCTTCGGTAGTTTTGAAAAAAGACTGGCAGCGAATAATGGTATCTAGCGATAGCTGAATCTGGTAAAATTCTTCTTCGGACAGAAAAATACCGAGCGTTTTGGCCTTGGCTAACTGAGGACGAACATCCAGATAATTCCCCGAAGGAAAAGATTGTTCTTCCTGCAAAATTTGCTGAAATTCTTCGGTCTGATGCAGCAGCTTACTAATATGATCGTAATCGTCTGAAAACTGGATTTTATCTACGTAATAGGTTCCCAGAGAACTACTGCAAGCTTCCTTCAGCAGCTGCCGAATCTGATCAAAGCTAATTTTTTCTTCTATGGTGTTGGGGTAAAGCAAGATTAATTGAAAAGTGATATGGGACAATTGATAGTGAAACTAGCTTGATGTTTTGTCATGCTACAATCTAGTAGGTTACGACGATAAAACATTGTAGGGTTTAATTTTGAGTACCCTTGAAGAACATCCGAAAAGACCAAAAGTTCCGAGGAAATAACGTGGAAAAAGTAAGATTACGAAGTAGCTATTGAAGAATTCCGGCGGGAGTAGTATAAGATTATTCCAATGATGACGAAAGGTAGGCTAAGTAACTGCCCCATGTTTAGTATGAAGTTACTCTCAAAAGCAACCTGATTGATTTTGAAAAATTCTACCACAAAGCGGGCGGAAAATAGCCAGATAAGTAACTGACTAAAAAGTAGTCCGGATGGGAGTTTGTTAGCGCTCGATTTCCAGATGAATATTCCGACGAAAATAAGTAGATAACTTATTGCTTCGTAGAGTTGAGCCGGATGACGGGGTATAAGATCAACCGATGAAAATACAAAAGCCCAGGGCACGGTAGTAGTATGCCCGATCATTTCGGAGTTGAACAAATTGCCTAATCGGATAAATACCCCGAGTAACGGAGTGACAAATGCCAGCTGATCTAGTATCCACCAAGCGGATACGTTGGTGTATTTACGAGAAAAGAGCCATAAGCCTACTAAAACACCTAGAGCACCCCCGTGACTGGCCAAACCCTGATACCCGGTAAAATGCAGCTCGGGAGTAAAACTGAACGGTAACAATATCTCAAGGGGGCGTTCCAGAAAAACATGAGGTTCGTAGAACAGAAAGTGGCCTAAACGCATTCCGGCAATCATACCTATCAGCACGTGCAGCACCAGTGATTCAAATGCTTCATCTGGTAATTTTGCTCGCTTAAACTGCTGCCGGACAATGAAATAGCTAAGTAAAATCCCCGTGGTGAATAACAAGCTATACCAGCGTAAAGCAAAGATTTCTAAGTCGGCTATTACGGGAGAAATAGTCCACTGCACGTAATTTAATAGCACGAATTCAGCAGCCACCGCAGAGTACAATAATAGATGCGTACACCGCCGCATTTCTCAGCAAAGAGGAGTAGTTCGTAAACCAGATTACTGGTTGAGGAGGAAGCAACATATTCAGTTTTTCTAAGCTTTTTTTCTCACGAGCAGCAGTAGTTGAGGCGTAGCGTTGCCATTCGGGTTGCAGTTCATTTAAGTTCATATCATCTCCGATTGAAAAAGTGAGCGTAATTTTTGCCGGATTCGGTTGAGGCGAGTGCTGACATTCGTAACCGTCGTCAGATTTATTTCCGCAATTTCTCGGTACTGGTACCCTTCTAAGTAGAGAATGAGCAAAGCCCGATCTTTGGGATTAAGTACACTTAAGGCTATTCGGATGGTTTCCGTATCTTTTGAGTTATGCTCGCTTAGCTGTTCCGGAAGGGTGGCAAATGTAAATTGATGCTGTCGTAGCAGATTGAAAATCGTCTGTAGAGCCACTCGGTACATCCAGGTACTAATGGCCGAATCACCGCGGAATGATGGGTAGGATTTCCAGAGTTGCAGCACAATTTCTTGAAACGCATCTTCCCGATCTTCGGTATTGGCAAAGTAACTACGGCAAAGACTATGGATTAGTCCCTGATGCTGGTGTAGTTGCTGAAGAAATTTCTTCCGATTTGCCATACGTAAAGTAACAGTCAACAGTGATTTAGTGAATTAGTATCAGTTTCGGTGATTTTGTCACAGATTAATAAAATTTACACAAAAAAAGCGATAGTACTCGTGCTCTATCGCTTCTTATGATGTGCTAATACAAATATTGTGAGCACTATTCTTTCATAGCCTTCTCAGCCGTTGGGCTATCAGCAACCAATAATACTTCCATATAAAAATCGTCATAAATTACTTTATCACCTAGGTTATCGAAAAAGCTATCAGAGCCGTAGCGAACATCGTATTCAGAACGGTCAACCGTAATAGAGGCTTTGGCAGTTATCTGGTTTTCTTGAGCAGTCACCGTAGCCGGAAACTGAACCTGATTGGTTTTGTCTTTGATGGTTAGATCACCCGTAACTTGATATGTATCGTCGCCTTGAGGCTCAACGCTGGTAATAGTGAGCGTTGCGGTTGGGTAGGTGGCTACTCCAAAAAAGTCATCCGACTTTAGGTGACCCTCTAGTTTACCTTTTTGTTCACCTTCTAAGTCGGTGTTGTTAAGTGTGCTCATGTCAATGGTGAAGCTACCCCCAGTTAGTTTTCCGTTTTCCAACGCCAAACTACCCTGCTGAAGTTGAATAGTGCCCAGGTGCTGCCCAGTTACTTTTTCCCCTTTCCAAGTGATTTCGCTCTGCTGAACATCTACAGTATACATCATTGCTTCTTTTTCAGGTAAGGTAAATGCAAAGGCTAGTACTGCCAAAACAGTTAGCATAAGAGCGTTTAGAGATAATGTTTTCATTTTCGAAATGATTTAAAATAGTGAGATATAAGTTTAAGTTTTAATATTTGTATATACATCAATTGTCTATACTTTGTTTCAGTTTTTTTATGTTTTTTAAATTTCATAAACATGTGATACTTCTGTGACAAATAAGCACCTCATAGTCACGTACTTACGATTGAAAGAAATCTTAATTAAGCACTATGACCAATTTACCAGCAGACTTAGAAGCCTTGGCTAATGAGATAGATCAGCAAACTGCCCCTAGACTACAGCAAGTACTACGACAGTTCATAGTAAGCCTTCGACAACAGCACACTGCTCAACGAAGCCTGAAAATGGGAGATGTAGTCGGTGATTTCACGCTAAAAGATCAACATCAACGGGTCATTCGTCTGCATGAGCAGCTCAAGAAAGGCCCCGTAGTGCTTACCTTTTTCCGAGGTGGTTGGTGTCCATTTTGTAACCTTACTTTACAAGCTTGGCGTCATGCCTTACCCGACATTGAGTTTCATGGTGCCCAACTTTTGGCCGTTGCCCCTGAAGCTGGAGAGCATGCTCAGCGTACTGTTCAAAAGAATAAATTAGATTTTTCGGTTCTGCAAGATAGAGGCAGTGAGGTAGCTCGGTTATTCAAAGTCTCCGTTGCCCTTTCAGAATACTTAGCAGCATTTTATCGCAGTTTGGGATTGAATTTACTAACTCGCCACCGAGATACAATCGTCCGGCTACCCATGCCTGCTACCTACGTAATTGGTACCAACGGAATTGTTCGCTATGCTTTCGTAGAGGAAGACTATACCCGACGGGCCAATATCGCCGAAGTACTCGAGGTACTAAAGCAACTAGCCAACGAAACTAAGCCGATGTATACTCCTGCCTACGCAGTAGCCTAAGGCTCCTTTGTCGCTTATTTTTTAGATTTAACGTAAATTACATGGATTATTCAGGAGAAGAGGAAAAAATATCAATAGACTCTTTACTGGCAACTATGCACAAACGAGCCCTCATTATTGAAGACGATCAGGATATTGCCAACCTGATCCAAGTAAATTTGCGCGATATTGATTGCGAGACCGATTTGGTTGGCAACGGCATTGACGGTTTGTATAAGGCTATTCACGAACCGTACGATATTATCATTTTGGACATTATGCTGCCTAGCATGGATGGTATGGAAGTATGCCAACGCATTCGGCAGGAAAGGATTGACACGCCGATTATCATGCTTACTTCTAAAGCCGAGGAGATTGATAAAGTGTTGGGATTGAACTTGGGGGCGGATGATTATATGACTAAGCCCTTTAGTGTTCGTGAGTTAGTGGCCCGGGTGAAAGCCCGTATTCGCCGCTATAAATTTGAGCAAAGCCCAGAAGAAATCGCTACTGATCTACTCCAGCAAGGAGGGCTTACGTTAGATACTATCAAACACAAAGTGATACTAAATGGAAACGTGATAGAGCTAACCGCGAAAGAATTTGACCTGCTAAAACTATTTATGCAGGAAGTTGGCCGCACCTTTACTCGCGAAGAACTGCTGAGTAAAGTGTGGGGTTACTCCTACGGTGGCTACGAGCACACTGTAAATTCTCACATCAATCGCCTTCGTTTAAAAATAGAACAAAATCCCGCTAACCCCAACTATATTTTAACGGTTTGGGGAGTTGGCTATAAATTTAATGATGAGCTCATCTAGTAAGCAAAATAATAAAAAAGGAAATCGTAGTGGCGACCGCATCCGTTGGGGCAACATCCGTTGGGGCAGTCTACGCTTTCGACTCTCGTTAGTATTCGCTGTGCTTCTTCTATCAGTGAGTACGGTTTACTTTTATCTGATGTCTACCTCTTCAGCCGATTATTTAGCAGAGATGATGCAGAAACGTAATATAGATTTAGCAGCATCTATTGCCAAAGAACTTAAAATTGACTCTGCCACAAATGAAATTCCGGGAGAAGAATTAGAAGACCTTTTTCATGCAGCCATGATTATTAATCCTAACATTAAGCTGTATATGGTTGGGCACAAAGGCGAGATTCTAACAGCATCAGCCAACCCCGGCGAAATAAAAGTGAAGGAGATTGATGTAGATCAAATTGAAGCATTCATCCACCAAACCGACTCTATGCCGATTTACGGAGATGACCCTCGGTTTCCCAAAGAACCTAGAGTATTTTCCGCTACTCAGTTACTAAGTCAAGATGGCTCACTACACTGCTATTTGTACATTACATTGGGCAGCGAACATGAAACTGATGCGGCCTCTATCCGACATAGCTACATTCTTATGGTGCTGGGCCGGGCTTTGTTAGTAGCCTTAGCAGTTGCCTTAATCATTGGGCTTTTAGTAGTGTTTTGGCTAACCCGCGACTTGAATAAAGTAGCCGAAGCGGTACGCCAGATGGAACAGGGCGACTACAGCGTACGCGTACAAGCTAGTTCATCGGATGAGCTGAACGATTTAGCTGTGGCCTTTAATACTATGGCTAGCAAAATTCACGCAGCGATGAACCAGCTTAAGCAAAACGATAAATTGCGCCGAGAGCTCATTGCCAATGTTTCTCATGATTTGCGTACTCCTCTAGCTTCGGTAGAAGGCTACGTAGAAACCATTTTACATAAAAATCATTTACTGAGCGAATCTGAACGGCAGGGTTACTTAAAAACGATTCTGAAAAATACCCGGCGACTAACTCGTCTAGTAGCCGATTTATTTGCCCTTTCTAAACTAGAAGCCCGGCAAACTCAACCTCACCCTGAAACTTTTTCGCTAGTAGAGTTAGCGCATGACATCTTATTGCAGTTAACTCCTAAGGCAGAAAAAAAACAGATAACCCTAAAAAGCGACTTCGCTAAAGATATTCCGCTGGCTTATGCCGACGTTAGCCTAATTGCGCGGGTACTACAGAATTTAATGGAAAACGCAATTCAGTATACTCCTGAGCAGGGTGATGTTACAGTTGCGGTAAATAAAGCTAAAAAAAATGAAGTACAAATCAGTGTTTCCGATACGGGAATAGGTATTGCTGAAGAAGATCTCAACCATATCTTTGATCGCTTTTACCGTAGTAGCAGTGTACGCACCAAAACAAAGGGTGGATTAGGCTTAGGATTAGCTATTGCCAAAAAAGTAGTAGAACTACATGAAAGTGAATTACAGGCAGAAAGCGAGTTAGGAGAAGGAACTACTTTCTGGTTCACCCTTCCGGTTTCTGAAGAAGTAGCCGTTCTAAATTAGTATAACAGAAAATGTCAGCTACCTGACAGCTCTCTATCCTCAGAGACTCGTTCTTAATTTTTTATGCAAAAAACTTGTAAAGTTATTATCCCCGCTTTTAACGAACAGAATTCGGTAGGGAAAGTAATCCGGGATATTCCTGAAGAGTGGGTAAGCGAGGTGATAGTAGTCAATAACAACTCTAATGACGACACAGTACGAGTAGCCAGAGAAGCAGAAGCTACCGTTTTGGAAGAACCGAGGCAGGGTTACGGCAACGCCTGTTTGAAAGGAATAGCGTATATTAGCCAGCAAATTGAAAAACCCGACATTGTAGTATTCATGGATGCTGACTATTCTGATTATCCAGAGGAACTACCTTTAATAGTTCAGCCAATTATAGATGAAAAGGCTGATATGGTGATTGGCTCTCGGGCCCTGGGTCAGCGGGAGCGCGGATCAATGACTCCTCAGCAGGTATTCGGTAATTGGCTAGCCACCCGTCTGATCCGCTGGCTATACGGGGCATATTTTACTGATTTAGGGCCGTTTCGGGCGATCCGCTACGATGCGCTGTTGGCACTAAACATGAAAGATCGTACGTATGGTTGGACAGTAGAAATGCAAGTGAAAGCTGCCCAGCAGAAGCTACGGTGGGTAGAGATACCGGTTCGCTATCGACAGCGAATCGGGGTATCTAAGGTATCCGGTACGGTAAAGGGAACGATTATGGCTGGATACAAAATTATTGGAACGATTATAAAATATTTATAGCGATCAGTCTATAGTAGTCAGTCCACGGTTATAATATATGTGGACTATCAACTGTAGACCGTCGACTACTCATTGTGGAACTCATCATTGTTATCGGGTATATTCTTTCATTGCTGTTCATTTTTATGTTTAGCGTGGCCCAGCTCCATCTAACCTGGCACTACTTACGAAGCTTACGAGAGAAACCCCACCCGCCTAAAACTATCGTAGACTGGCCCAAAGTGACAGTTCAACTACCGATTTACAACGAACGCTACGTGGTTGAACGTTTGATCGATGCCATCTGCGCCTTCGATTATCCAACTGACCGACTAGAAATTCAGGTACTGGATGACTCCACTGACGAAACAGTAGACATTATTGCCGGAAAAGTAGCTGATTACCAAGCGCAAGGAATCAATATTCAGCACGTGCGTCGGACTGATCGAAGTGGGTTTAAAGCCGGGGCCTTAGCCTACGGACTAAAAGTGGCTGAAGGTGAATATATTTCCATCTTCGACGCTGATTTTCTACCATCGCCTGACTTTCTGAAACGTACGCTTCCCCACTTTACGCATGAGCAGGTAGGAGTGGTACAAACTCGCTGGGGACATATCAACGAAGATTATTCTTTACTTACCCGCTTGCAAGCATTTGGGCTGGATGGTCATTTTACCATTGAGCAGGGCGGACGCAAGCACGCTGGAAGCTTTATTAATTTTAACGGAACCGGGGGAGTATGGCGCAAAACCTGTATTGAAGACGCCGGAGGTTGGTCAGATGATACTTTGACGGAAGACCTGGATTTGAGTTATCGCGCTCAAGCCAAAGGCTGGGAGTTTGTCTACCGCGAAGATGTGGAAGCTCCCGCCGAGCTACCCATCCTGATGCCCGCTATTAAATCGCAGCAATTCCGGTGGAACAAAGGGGCGGCTGAATGTGCCCGCAAACACGCCAGCCGCCTGGCTTACCATCGCATGGGTCGGCCGTTCCGGTGGGTAAATCGTTTACACGCCTTTTTCCACCTATTTAATTCTTCAGTATTTCTATCATTGTTACTGGCTGCCTTATTAAGCGTTCCTATGTTGTTTGTTAAGGATGCTTATCCGGAGTACCAGTGGATTTTTAATTTGGGCGGTATATTCATTATCGGCTTTTTCTCAATCGGTCTTTTCTACTGGGTTTCTACTCGCCAACTGCACGCCAATCAACCCTGGCGATACTATCTGATCCACTATCCGCTATTCCTTATTATTACGATGGGACTATCGTTACATAATGCCATTGCCGTAGCCGAAGGGTTACTTGGTTTCAAATCTCCTTTTCTACGTACTCCTAAATTCAACGTAACCAATGCCAAGGAGAAATGGAGCAGCAATGCATACGTTAAAGGAAAGCGAAGCCCACTGGTTTTGCTGGAAGCCGCTTTAGCACTCTACTTCGCTTACGGTATTTACACCGGAATTCGGCTCGGTGACTTCGGTTTACTATTATTTCACGGAATGCTGATGACTGGATTTGCTGCGGTAGCTTATTATTCTTTCCGCCAAGTGCGACATGCCTAAGCTTCGCTTATTTATTCTTAGTAGTAGTTCAATCGCTCTATTAAGCGGCATTTTTGTCATCACTTATTTGCTCCAACGTCACGAGACAGTTTAATTATTATCAGTTTATACACTGGCTTTCTTAGCGTACGTTGGCTGTGTATTACTCGCTCGTTCTAAGCAATCTATTTATTTTTTAGTAGGCGTTGCTGTGCTAGGACGATTGATTTTGCTACCCGCTCAGCCCAATCTATCGGATGATATTTACCGCTTTGTGTGGGATGGTCGCTTGCTTCAGCAGGATGTGAACCCCTTTGCTTATCTACCTTCGGAACTAATAAATGGCAAAGCAGATAGCTTAGGAATTGATGTTGACCCAGAACTTTACACAGCGCTTAATTCTCCCGACTACTACACTATTTATCCACCCATTAGTCAGGCAGTTTTTACGCTGGCAGTAAAGTTATTTCCTAACTCCCTCATCGGAAGTACCTGGGTCATTCGTGCTACTCTACTTTTAGCTGAACTAGGTACGCTGTGGCTATTATTTCAATTCGCTAACCGCTACCATATTCCTCAGCAGCGAGTACTCTGGTATGCTCTAAATCCGCTAGCCATTCTGGAAATGACCGGGAATTTGCATTTTGAAGCGTTGATGATTTTCTTCCTACTGGGCAGTATCTATCTACTCGAAAAACAGAAATGGATCATATCAGCAATCCTATTTGCGCTGGCGGTATGTGCTAAACTGCTGCCCCTTATATTTCTCCCCCTGTACTTTCGTCGTTTGGGTTGGAAAAAAGCCTTACTATTTTATGCCGTAACTGGAGGCGCAACACTACTACTTTTCTTACCACTCCTTTCTTCGGAGCTAATCGCCGGGCTGCAAGGCAGCATTGGGCTGTATTTTCAAAAGTTTGAATTCAACGCCAGCCTGTACTATATCGTCCGAGAGATTGGCTATTATCAGAAAGGGTACAATATTATTCAAACGGCTGGTTCACAGTTAGCGGCTACTGCCTTTCTCCTGATTATGCTGTATACACTTTTAGAACGAAAGAAGTACATTATTGGTGCCCTGGGCTGGGTTTGGCTAATTTATCTACTGTTTGCTCTAACGGTGCATCCCTGGTACGTGCTGCCTCTGCTGGCTTTTACTGTACTTACTCCCTACCGATATGCGGTAGTCTGGACATATTTTATTTTTTTTACTTACGCTGGATATACTATTGATAATTTTCAGGAAAATCTCTGGCTAGTATTTTTAGAATACAGTGTAGTTCTAGTTTGGTTGGGCTACGAATTGTATCAGCGACGGCATCAGCACTCAAAAGTAACAGCTCATCTAGCTGAGTTCTTTCAGTTTTTCTTGCTAAAAAACAACTGACTGTAGCCACAGTTGTACTAGTGAAATTAATTTTTTGAACCATCTAATTTTTTTTATATGAAAGATCAAGAAGTATCGCAGGCGCTGCGAAAGATTACTTACGGATTTTACATTGTAACCACCCGCAAGCCAAGTGAGGAAATGTCAACCCGCGATAAAGACTTTGTAGCTGCTGCCACCGTTAGCTGGGTTAGCCAAGCTTCGTTTGATCCTCCAATGATTACGGTAGCCGTTCAGAAGCATACTGACCTACATGAGACCATTGAGAAAAGTCGAATTTTTGCTGTAAATATTGTTGGAAAAGATAATCAGAATATGCTAAAGCCTTTTGCTGAGAAAAGCACTGTTAAAGGAGATAAAATCAATGGCTTCGCTTTTGAAGATGGGAAAACTGGTGCGCCTATTTTAAAAGATGTTCCAGCTTATTTTGAATGTAAAGTTGTAGAAGACCTATCGAATGGCGACCACAGTGTTTATTTAGGAGAGGTAGTCAGCGGCGAAGCTCGCGAGGCTGATGCGGTGCCCCTCGTAGAGTGGGAAACCGATATGCACTACGGTGGATAAATTATTGCATACAAAAGCCGCTGAGAGTATCATACTCTTAGCGGCTTTCTTATGAATGAACTGTTAGTATTTAGCGCTGTCTTCCACCAGGAACTGGAATCATGGAAGGAGCAGTACTTCCTACGGGCTTAGAGACTTCTACCTGCTTGGCTGCATCCATCTTCTTAATAGAAGGCATACTTCTAACTGGTTTAACCTCTGGCTGAGTGGCCAATTGCGAGTCAACTTCTGGCTTATCGGCAGTTGAAACATCGGGCTTATTATTCGCCGCTACTTTCTCTACCGAAACAGGTTTAGCTTTCACTTCCTTTTTCTCAGAGGTGGCCGCTACCGCTTTTTTCTCTACCGGGGCAATGGGATTATTTACTTTAGGCTGAGGCTGAGCTGTTGATTTTTTTGCTATCGGTGTCGCCTTCTTTGCTGCCACTCTTTTATTTGTGGTAACCGGCGACTTACTAGCAGGACTACGCTCCGCTTTTTTCTTGGTCGGACGGCTCTCAGCTAGCCGAGAGTCATCTTTCTTCTCAATAGGCTTAACCACTACTTTTTCTTCTAAAGGCTTTCTACTGGTTACTACCGGCTGCGCTTTCACAGATGAACTTAACTCCGTTGGCTGGTAACCAGCTACTTCTTTACTAATGATATTCTTTACTCCGAAAAAGGAAAAAATCATTAAAGTCACTACAGCCGCCACAGTACGGATTGCTTTTATCTGAAAAGAAGATAAATTGTTACGCTTAACAATTTTTTGCTCCTTTAACTTACCAGATAGCTGCTGAGCATATATATTGTATTGGTCAGTTTCTTCTAATTCAATGTAGGCTACTAACGCTGCTGAGCAGTGCGTACAGTGAGCCAAATGCATTTCAACTTGTTGACTTTCTGCGGCGTTCAATTGACCGTGTAGATAGCGACGCATACGCGAGCGGGATAGATGCGTACTAAACTTTGTGGATTTGTGATTGCTGTTCATTCTTGTGGAGTTAAAAATCGTGAAAATGTTTACTTGGTAGCAGTATTTCAATTTTTGTACCCACTTGTATTTTATCCTTGCCAGCGTATTATCATTACTTTATTTTGGTTGTAAGATTGTTATCTGATTTTACTGTTAGCCCTTTTTTAGTATAAGAATATAGTAGCCTATTATTTGATAAGTACAAAAAAAGAGATTAACTTAAAATAATCTCTTCTTTGTGTAACTATCTGATAATTAACTATGTACCCTACATTCTATCAGTTTTATTAGATAGAGGTAACCGATTATTTATTGTGTTTAACTCACAAAGTGCTTTTCAGCTTATTTTGTCTACTCAATCTTAGGGAGGCTATCTACTTTCTACCTACGGATTAGGCATCTCCTTCACGTAATCAAAGTTTAACAGACGACTGAGACGATCTACGTGCTCATCTTGACTAATGTCTTTTGTATAATCTTCTACTAGGCGGTCAGGCCCCATTACCATATTGCGTTGAATGGTTTCATCATCGCGGCTATAATAGAGAGCCACAAAATCTTTATCGCTAATTCCAAAGCGACCCAAAGTGCTATCCAGAAAATCTTCTACTTCAGCCTGCTCTTGGGCAGCAAATCCAACGTAGGTAACACCTTCATGCTCTTCGGTTACACGGCGAGGGTAGTTGGCTACCGCTAATTCGCGAAACTCTTTATCGTCTTGTTCATTCTCGAAATGGGAGATCATTATATAGTGATTCATATATCAAAAAAATTATGATGGTTAAAAAATTTAAGTGTAGTTAATAGCTTCTACGTATTTGATTTTATTACCAGAAGCCATAACTACTAATTAACTAAGCCGCGTAGCTTCTGTTTTAAAACTCAACCCGATAGTTCAATACCGGAATCAAACCCAGTTGAAATGAATCAATCATTTTACCTTCTGACGAACTGTAGAATCGGGTGAAGATATTAGCCCGATTAATCACATTTTGCACATCCAAGGAAAGTGTACTAGAAAATTTAGCTCGATTCCATCGGTAGCTCACCCGAATATCAGGACGAAAGTAGTCCGGCACCTGCGCTGAATAGGCTTGATTCCAGATTGGTACGACTTGACCGGTCACTTGTGATGCCGCAATATCTATTGGAGTATAGCGATTGCCACCCGCCCACAGCAATCGTACATTAAATCCCAGTACGTTGTTTTTGTTTTTCCCGACGGCAAACTCTTTCCCGCCTAAAAAATTGACTACATGGTTTCCATTGTAACGCGTATTAAATTCTTTCCCGTTAAGAGGAGTATACTTTGACTGAAACAATGAGGTGGTCAGCATAAAGTAATAATTCTGGGTAAAGAACTTTTCTAGTGTAAGCTCCACTCCATAGTTTCTTCCAGTACCATTATTAGCTAGAGGAAAATCTACGATGCCTTCCTGATAATTAATCAGCGAATAAGCACTGTATTGTGGTATGTCCGAACCCTCTGCTAAGCCAATGGGCACATCATAGAGTTGTTGGTAGTAAGTTTCTACTTTCAGTCTCAGATCGTCGCGTAGCGTTCGCTCGTATCCCAACACATAATGACGAGACTTGGTCAGATCTAGATTTTGGTTCGGTTGCGTATATGGTTCATTAGGATTTAGGCGAAAAGTAGCAAAATAGTTTACCAGAGGATCTAACCGACTGTGAATGCCAAAGCCAGCACTTAGGGTTTGTCCCGGGGCAAATGCCCAGCGAGCTCCGATTCGCGGCTCCAGGCTCTGACTATCATTTAATCTAAAATACATGTGGTGCAGCCCCGCATTGAAAGTAAGTGCCTCACTCGCCCGGAACTGCCATTGGGCGTAACTTTGCCAAAGTTGGGTACTTCCATTGTTATCTACTTCTGTAAACGATAACGTGTCTATTGCTCCTTCGGCCAGCAAATCAAAATTAAGGTGGCTACCAATCACTCCGGTGCGTAGCGTATGGCGGGCGTTAAACTTATGATTAAGCAACAGGGAAGTTCGCAAAGTGGATTTACGAAACCGTTCTTCAAAGTTATAATTGAACGGAGGCTCGTCGTCCGAAAAAGCGTTCAAAGTTTGGGAGTAGGAAAAGATAGACTCCAAGTAGGTGCGTGGGCTCAAGAAAAATACGTGCGATAAACCCGCGGCACCCATATTATACCGAAATGATTCTTTTTCTTCGGGATCATCTACATCCTGCCGACTCAATCCGCCGATGCCCCACAGCGAAAAAGAACCCGCTTTCTTCGTAGGTACATGGATTTTAAAGGCTGCATCCTGAAAGTTAGGGATTGCATCGCCACTTACCTCGATGCCTAACTGACTTAGTACAGCGAGCGTAGAATAGCGCTAGTTAACTAGATAAGAAGCTTTACTATTCTCACTAAACGGTCCTTCGGCAGCAAAATCTACTCCTAATACTCCCGCCTGAAAAGCGTATTCTCGCTGC
>NZ_JBARYM010000771.1:0-3510 GCF_049647865.1 Tunicatimonas sp.
GCTATTATGAGAGCCATTAGTAAATACGATATTGAGTCTTCCGGAGCCATTATTGAATCACCTTTTGGTACTATGTTAAATTCAGTCTGTAACCGTTTTGAAATGTTAAACATACCATCATTCCCATTTGCCCACTTACTCACCTTTTGGGGTGGCATACAACATGGATTCTGGGCGTTTTCGCATAATCCAATAGATTACGCAAAGGAATTAGACATACCAGTATTACTTACATTGGGTGTATTAGATGATCGAGTAGATGTTTGGGAGGTTGAAGAAATTTATGCCAACATTGAAGGTTATAAAAAACTCCATTTTTTCGATGAAGCAGAACATGAACTTGCCTCAGAGAAATATCCCGACAATTGGTCGCAGATAGTTGAAAATTTCTTATATGAAACTCATAATTAAAGCAGCGTCAGTCGTTCTGTACATTTTGTTATCCTATAACCTACAAGCGCAGGATAGTTTAACCACTTACAAAAAGTGGCATGTTGGAGTGAAAGGCGGGGCTTCCTTCTCATTTGTTTCGGCTACTGATGAGGCTATCACTCGCAATCGGTTCTCACGCAGAAGAGTAGCTATACAGGGGATAGCTTACGGCGGTGTTATCCGCTATATGACTGAGAAGAACTTTGGGCTACAGATTGAAGCTAATTATGTAGAGAAAGGCTGGCGGGAAATTTTTCCATCTTTAGTTGATCCCCAGCAAAGAGACCCCAATCGTTTTTATCAGGTAAACTTAGAATATTTAGAGGTTCCGATATTAGCCCATGGCTACTTCGGAAAGCGTAATTTGCGAATATTTGCTACACTAGGAATGTACGGCGGAATGTTGCTATCGAGCAGCACCCAAACTGCTTCAACCGTAGATCCGAACGATATCACTTACGAATATCTGGTGCCCGAGCAAAATACATATGATTTGGGAGTGCGGGGTGGTGCTGGTGTGGCGGTAATTACCAAAGTAGGCACATTCCAGATAGAAGGCTCCTACAGCCTCGGATTGAATAGTGTACTCGATCGTAACCGAATACCCATCCCCAGTATTTTACAAAATAATGCAATTGTAGGCTCACTGGGCTATTTAGTTTCGTTCTGATCTACTTTCAGTCTTCCGGCACATAGGTTAGCATGCTCAATCCATCTTTTTGAAACATCTCCTGAGCGATTTCCTGTAGTTGCGAAGCTGTGATCTTATTGATCTTTTTGTAGAGTGCTTCTAGGTTCTCCAGCTCATACTGGTCAAGTAGGCTACGCCCCATTGCTAACATTAAGCTTTGATTATTTTCGCTATTCATAGCCATTTGTCCCATCATCTGCTCCTTAGCCCGGTGCAGTTGCATCGTACCTAATGGCTTCTCGCGTAGTAACTTCAGCTCCTTCAGCGCAAAATTAATTGCTCGGTTCAACTGCCGAGGTTCGGTGCCGAAGTAAATGGCAAATAGGCCAGTATCAGTATACGGTTGGTATTCAGCATCAATAGAGTAAACTAAGCCATGCTTTTCCCGCAACGTCATGCTCAAACGGGTATTCATGCTGGGGCCACCCAATAGATTAGTTAGTAAGTAGAAAGGTAGGCTACAATCATCACCCACTGGGTACGCCGTTCGGCCAATAGCACATTGTGCTTGAGTGAGCGTTCGGGTACGGATCTCTTGTTGAGGAAGCTGATGAACAAACGGCAACCGATTACCCTGCCCTGCCAAAGTAGGAACTAAAGCCAAGTATTTTTCCGCCAGCTGAAATACCTTTTTTGACGGAAGATTACCGACGCAACTAAATATTAGCTTACCAGTATTCATGTTGACCTGCAAGAAATGCTGAAAATCCTCGCGACTAAAGCGGTGAATGGTTTCGTTGGTACCTAAAATATTTTTACCCAGCGGATGTTCCCCAAATACTACAGCATCAAAATCATCCTGGATAGCATCTTCGGGTGAGTCGTAGTACATCGACATTTCTTCCAGAATCACACTGCGCTCTCGCTCAATCTGCTTCTCAGGAAAAATAGAATCAAACGTAATATCGGCCAAAAGTTCTAAAGCATTTTCGAAGTGACGATCAAGCACCGAAGCGTAAAAGCAAATTTTCTCCTTCGTAGTATACGCATTTAGCTCCCCCCCTACCGAATCAACCCGGTTCAGAATGTGGTAGGCCTTCCGTTTGCGGGTACCCTTAAAAGCCATGTGCTCCCAAAAGTGGGCTAAACCTTGCTGTTCTGGCTGCTCATCGCGACTACCAATATCTAAAATAAAACCACAGTGCACTACTTTGGTATGCGTAGCTTGTTTATGGGCAATCCGGATGCCATTATCTAAAGTATGTACGTCAAATTCAGTCATATCCAATACGCGCTATTCCATTCAGTTGGGCGACGAAATAACAAAAAATCTAACGCATTTGTGCAATACGAAATGAAAATTTGCTTTGGCAGGTTTTTCGCTCAACTTCAAGCTTCAATAGGTCAATTCTGTATAACCTAGCTATCCACCTATAAGTTGTCAGATGTATCATCAACCATCCTGTTGGGGTTAGCTAAAAGATAGTATCATTAAAGGCTATACATCGCTTAATTTACGAGACGCATAGTTCTACTTGTACTTTCTATTGCTATAGCTTTATCTAGCTTTTCTTAAAACCCAGCTTCTACGAACAGTTTGAAAAATTAGCTAAAGACAGTACCAGCGCGTACCTCGTGGGGTGAAGATCAACTCACTCTCAAAACAGCCGATACTAGCGATAAGTGAAACGTTAGCATTGGTAATGCCTATCGTCTGGATGTTTTTTCCAGTATCTGAGAAGGGGAAGCGAAACTACAGCAAAGTACTACGATGAAAACTCAGATGACCTACATTTGGGAGAATGAAAATAGCAATTTTACTACTTATGAAGTAAACAACCTCTCTGAGCCATTTGAAATAGACCTTTACAACACTAACTTTAAGTTAACTATCGGTAGAAATGGGGGATTTAGGGTTACTGATAAAGTGTGGACTTTCTGTGTTAACTAGAATAGCTACGGTTCTCAATCTAGTAATTTTGCTTCTGGTAGCATCACTGTTAGCTTCTCGGCGACCTTGCAATTAAGATGGAAATGCTAATTTGCCCAATACATAAGTCTGTAACCTCAATGCGATGGAACTTAAAGATTTTAGAGGTATAATAGCAGTCAGCAGCTTTATAGGCGATTTTTCTATCATCATATACTCAATAACCAAAGAGTAAGTAATTACATTGCATAAGCATGCAATAATAAAAAGAAAAGTGCCTGCCAGTAGCCTGCACCTTTACTATAAGTTGGTAAGTTAAATATTTTCAGAGTTTAAGTCGTGAGTGGGTACTGAGGTTATTCGTTTATTAAGAAAGCCGGACATGGAATAAGTTTCTTGTTAACTTTAGGCCTACGGCGATTAGGATTTTGAAAACGATATGTCAAAGAAACTTCGTGCGAGCCACCAGCAGCAGGGCCTATTGAATAAATATTAATATCATAACTGTAGCCAATAT
>NZ_JBARYM010000772.1:0-1855 GCF_049647865.1 Tunicatimonas sp.
GTCACCATCCCCCCGGATAGGACTTCTACTTCTATTTTCCCTTTATGCTTTTGATAGAATTCGTTTATGACCGGTGAGAAACCGTAGCACCATCCGCACAGAGCATCGTAAGCGTATATAATTTTCATGGATTTATTATTTTGTTCTTAGGTATATACGCAAAATTGCGTAGCTTGGTGGTACAGTTGTAGAAATTAGGTACCTACCGTTTCGTAAGTATGAAGCGAAACAAGATGCTGAGCCCTACTTGTCCGATTAGAACCACGTTAGAAATGCTGGGAGGAAAGTGGCGCTTACTGATTATTAATGAAATTAACTCGGGTAGTATTCGCTACGGCGAAATTAAACGAGCCATCCCGGAGATTAGTGAGAAGATGCTAGCGCAAGAGTTAAAAACCCTAGTAGATAACGATTTGGTAGTAAGACGCAACTACGGGGAAGTACCGCCGCGCGTAGACTATTCGCTCACAGAAAACGGTAAAAAGGCATTGCAACTTATTGAACCCATCCGAGATTTTGGACTTCAGTACATCAAGCAGTAATGGGTAACGCTAGAGAATTGAGGAAATTTTCAGAAGTATTTAGGGTTTTATGGATGTTCGCACTAGTGGCTGTTACCGCTGGATGCGCCTCGAAAGACAAGAATTCTTCTGAAGCAGATGCCGCGGTAAAAGAAGAACCGAAGCAGTACGTGATCATAATGGGTGGCCAATCCAACATGGTAGGTTCGGGGCGAGTGGCGGACTTAGACACAGTAGATATTCCCCACCATATTGAGTATATCAATCGGGGTATGAAAGTAACCTTTAGCCAGGACTCAGCGAACTTTGGTCCGGAGGTAGGGTTGAGTCAAGTTCTCCACCAACATTTTCCGGATTCTAACTTTATTCTGGTCAAATACGCAGTCGGTGGATCGTCTCTACTGGATTGGGCACCTGACTATGACTCAGTTCAGGCAGCAATTACTGGAAACGCCCACTTCGGGGCTATGTACGATTCACTCTGGAAATACGTAGATCAGGCTACAAGTAGTACTAATAAAACTACCGAGATTGTAGCCCTGCTGTGGATGCAGGGTGAGCGCGATGCCCGTATTCCGGAGGCTGGAGTAGATTACTATCCGCGTTTTAAAACCTTTATTGAGCGCTTTCGCCAGGATGCCAACCGCCCTAACCTGCCGATTATCTTCGGGTTAGCTAATCCGGACCCAGCCCGCTACGCGGCGGTAGATACCGTGCAGGCTGCTCAAAAGCGCATCGCTCGCGAGACAGATCATGTTTGGATGATTGATACTTCTGACTTAGATAAGTGGGACGATAAAGTACACTATAATTCTGCCGGACAACTGAAGCTAGGCCAACAGTTTGGCCGAGCATTAGTAAAGCATTGGGAAACAAATGCTAAAAATTAGCAAAGAGCGTCTGTAAATCAGTAGTTAAATCAACTAACCGTTCAGTACTTACTCCGTGCGTAATAATCTCATGCTGAATGATAAACGTGATGGCTCCGGCTACGTATCCCATCAGTGCCAGAAAGCTCACCTTACGGACATACCACATGAAGTTAATTTTCTCAATACCCATAGCTGCTACTCCCGCCGCCGAGCCAATGATCAGAATACTCCCCCCAGTACCCGCGCAATACGCTAAGAACTCCCAGAAGGTATGGTCAGTCGGATAATCTAATCCGTACATCCGCATCATGGCGGCTACTAGCGGCACATTGTCAAAGATTGAAGAAAACATGCCAACCAGCAGATTGATTACGTAGAAATTCCCCACATTATCGTTCAGGTAATTGGCAACAATCGCTAACTGTCCGGCTGACTGAAGTGGACCTACGCATATGAATATCC
>NZ_JBARYM010000773.1:0-1562 GCF_049647865.1 Tunicatimonas sp.
TTATATTTACCTTTATTGGGTTCTTCGCCTACCTGTCTGCTTTTTCTCAAACAACTTCAGAAAATGCTGTTCCTGATGTGATTAATCAATCCCAGGTAGAAGCTCACATTCGTTTCTTAGCATCCGATGCGCTTAAAGGGCGAGACACTGGCTCGCCTGAACTTAATATTGCCGCTCAGTACATTGCTTCTTACTTTCAGAGCTACGGTTTATCACCAGCGGATAGCAGTGAGGGGTATTTTCAGTCGGTTAGCTTGTTTAAAGAAAGCACGCTTTCATCAGCTACGCTGGCTTTCCAAGAGGAAGAATTTCAACTAGTAGAAAATATGCTGGTGTTATCGGGAGATAGTTTGACTGAAGAGGCCCCGGTGATATTCGTGAACTACGGAATGTCCGAAGACTTGAAGGGGAAAGATTTAGAGGGAAAAATTGCCGTAGCATTGATAGGGCGTCCCGGTGATACCAATCCGCAGAGTGCTTTCTTCGCTACCACCGAAAAGCAGCAGCAAATTACTGAAATGGGCGGTGTTGCGCTGGTGGAGTTATACCGCTCGGCACAAATTCCGTGGTCGCTACTGGTGCGTTACCTGAATACTGAACAAATGAAAGTAGGTAATGAGTCACCCGAAGAAAAGCTTCCTGTTGTTTGGCTTAATGACGGGCAGAGTACGCTAAAAACGCTGTTTGAAGGAAACACGGGGGAGGCAGCTACACTGAATGTCGGCAGTAAGGCTAGACAACCGATTGATACCAAAAATGTAGTAGGTATGATAGAGGGTACTGATCCTAATCTCCGCAATGAATACGTTGTGCTATCGGCTCACTACGATCATGTAGGAGTAAACCCACAGGCCACTGGTGCTGAAGACTCAATTTACAACGGAGCCCGAGATAATGCAATGGGTACCACTGCTTTGCTAAGTGCTGCTCAGTACTTTTCCGAAAATCCACCGCAACGTTCCATCCTATTTCTGGCCTTTACGGGCGAAGAAAAGGGACTGCTTGGTAGCCAGTACTACACCGAAAATCCGCTAGTACCAATGAACCAGGTGGTGTTTAATCTAAATACTGATGGGGCGGGGTACAACGATACCACCAAAGTAACCGCTATTGGGTTGGAGCGCACTTCCGCTCAAGAGGCTATTGCATCTGCAAGCCAATCAGTAAATTTAGAGGCAATTATGGACCCAGTACCTGAGCAAAATCTTTATGATCGGTCAGATAATGTAAACTTTGCTAAGTTGGGAGTTCCATCGGTAACTTTCGCCCCGGGCACTACGGATTTCGGTCCTGAAATTATGAAGTACTATCATCAGGTAACTGATGAGGTTGAAAGCCTGAGCTTCAACTACGTTGAGAAGTACTGCGAAGCCTTTGTGCAAGCCGCTGAGAACATTGCTAGTATGAGCCAAGCACCCACTTGGCAAAAAGGCGATAAGTACGAAGAAGCAGGGAAGCAACTATACGGACGATAGCTCTGCGGGATGGTTAAAGGTGAAGGGTAAACGAGAGGGTACGGAAGTGTCTATGCCTTCCGCACCTTGTGCCATTGACCCTATACC
>NZ_JBARYM010000774.1:0-1953 GCF_049647865.1 Tunicatimonas sp.
ATTACCAGTTTGCGCTGGGGCAGAATAAAGATACTTTGTTCGTCAAATCCTTGAGCAAAAAACAATTCAGTCGGTACATCAGGAAATTCCCGTTGGTCAGGACGATTGCGTTCTCCAGCATTAAGCCAAAACTGAGCACCATACTTACGAAATGGAGCATCGTCTACCGGACGAGTAGTGTATTTCACCCATCCCTCCGGCAAGATTCGCTGTCCCTGCCAGACTCCATTGTGGTAGTACAGCAAGCCAAACTTCGCCCAGTCGCGCGCGGTAGCCAGCATATACGATGAGCCGACAAACGTGCCAGATAAATCGGCCTCAATAATCGCGCTCGACATTCCCAGGGGTTGGAATAGTTGCTGATAAGGAAGTGCGTAGTAAGCATCGTCGCCGTAGTGCTGCCGAAGCAACCACGAGAGAATGTTTGTAGTCCCACTGGAGTAGTACCACGTTGTGCCTGGTTCATCACCTAAAGGCTGATGAATAGCCACACTCGCCATGTCTTCCGATAAATACAGCATTCGGGTAACGTCGCTCACACCAAAGTAGGTTTCGCCCCAATCTAATCCGCTGTTCATTCGCATTAGGTGGTTCCAAGTGATATTTTGTCTCGGATCATTTTCTTCCTGCCAAGCCGGAACCGGGGCGGGCTGATGAATGTCTAGCTGCGATTGCTGAACCGTGATACCCACTAAAGCATTAATTACGCTCTTCGTCATAGACCAACCGGGCATCCGCGTTTGGGCGAAGAAACCGGGTGCGTAGCGTTCGGCTACCAGCGTATCGTTGTAGATTACTACTACGGCTTTGGTGTTTTTCAGACGCTCGGTATCCGGTTCTGAAAAAGCCCAGTCTATTGCTTCGTTTAGCTGGATGTAGTCTACTCCGCTAAGAGCAGCTTTTTTTTGAGGGATCTGATGAGTACTAGTTTTCCGACTAGTAATCTGAGTTAGTTGAGGAATTTGGGCTACTTCCTTATCATTCACCCGCAATACGCAACCTGCTCCGGGTCGATACACTGCTTGCCGAGTTGCTATACCAAAAATAGAGGCCTCTGCCGAAGAATCCGTTTCGTTCACTTCGTATTCAGCTAATCGGTACGGAAACCGAGCCAGCTCATTTACCAACACTGAGCTATCGGAACGATGGGCTACAAAGTGGCAGGAACATAAATGCTTAGCACCAAATCCGGTAAGAATCGGCAATGCCTGAAAAACGTAATAAACCAAATAGATAAATCCAGCAACTACAGCAAGTAGAAAAACCCTTACGAGAAGCCGTTTTCGCGAACGTTTTTGCACCAATACTTCAGAAAGTTTGTTATTTATCGATCAACGCACCAAGATAATTTATCGGCTTACCATAAAAAACTTTTCGTCATGTATATTCCTTTTAAAGAAATGCCCGCTACCGCCCGTGTTTGGGTATACCAAGCCAATCGTCCGTTAAGTGAAGCAGAAGAGGAGCAAGCTATTCAGTTAGGCCAGATCTTTACGAACCAGTGGGCTGCTCACGGAAATGCACTACAATCTTCGGTACAGGTTTTCCATCAGTATTTTTTGGTAATTGCGGTAGATGAGCGGTACAATGCGGCCAGTGGTTGCTCCATTGATAGCTCCGTTGCTTTTGTACGAGAATTGGAGCACAAATTTTCTACCGAAGGCTCCGCAGTCAGCTTCTTTGATCGTACCCAAATTGCCTTCTGGCAGAACGATGAAGTACAACTAATACCGATGAATCAAGCTAAACAAGCAGTAAAAGAGGGACAGATACTACCAGACACTATCACGTTCGATAATACCATTCCCACGGTTGAAGCTTTTGAAAATCGCTGGAAGATTCCGGTGCAAAATTCCTGGTTAGCTCGTTATCTGCCTCAGACAGCTAAGGCTTAAACAGCAAGAGAATTTATAATACTAGCAATCTGTAGATTTGCTTACTGCTAGATTATAT
>NZ_JBARYM010000775.1:0-3918 GCF_049647865.1 Tunicatimonas sp.
AAGATTTACCGGGAGTTCGCTATCACATCATCCGCGGTGCACTAGAGACCGCCGGAGTGAGCGGACGATTACAAAGGAGATCAAAATATGGCGCAAAACGCCCTAAAAAATAGAACTATAGCAAAAAATACTCCATGAGGAAAGCTAAACCCAAGAAGAGATATGTTTTACCCGATCCTAAATATAAGGATACGCTGGTAACCCGATTTGTGAACTACATGATGGTAGACGGTAAAAAAAGTACCGCTTATTCTATTTTCTACGATGCCATTGCATTGGTAGAAGAACGAACCAGTGAGAACGGCCTGGAGTTGTGGAAGAAAGCATTAGGCAATATTATGCCGGCGGTAGAAGTAAAGAGTCGCCGAGTAGGGGGGGCTACCTTTCAGGTGCCGCTAGAAGTTCGACCAGGTCGAAAAACATCGTTGGGTATCAAGTGGATGATCCGCTATGCCCGCGCTCGGGGAGAGAAAACGATGAAAGAACGTTTAGCCGGAGAGATCATCGCTGCTTCCAAGGGAGAAGGAGCTGCCGTGAAGAAAAAAGATGATACGCATCGCATGGCTGATGCTAACAAGGCTTTCTCACATTTTAGAATTTAAGAAAATGAAGCGCAATTTACGATATACTAGAAATATTGGTATTGCTGCCCATATTGATGCGGGCAAAACGACCACTACGGAACGTATTCTGTACTATGCCGGAGTAAGCCATAAAATTGGTGAGGTACATGATGGTGCTGCCACGATGGACTGGATGGAGCAGGAGCAGGAACGAGGAATAACGATTACTTCAGCAGCTACTACCGTAAAGTGGCCCTATCGTGAGCAAGATTATCACATAAATATTATCGATACCCCCGGTCACGTAGACTTTACAGTAGAGGTAAACCGCTCGCTCCGAGTGCTTGATGGTCTAGTGTTCTTATTTAGTGCGGTTGATGGGGTAGAGCCCCAGTCAGAGACTAATTGGCGTTTGGCAGATAATTATAATGTGGCACGTATCGGCTTCGTGAATAAGATGGACCGTCAAGGTGCTGATTTTCTTGGAGTTTGCAAGCAAGTAAAGGAAATGCTAGGTAGCAATGCAGTTCCACTTCAGTTGCCAATTGGAGGTGAGGAGAACTTCCGAGGAGTGGTTGATTTGGTAAACAACAGAGGTATTGTCTGGAATGAAGAAGATTTAGGTATGACTTTTACCGAAGTGCCTATTCCAGATGATATGGCAGAAGAAGTAGCTGAGTATCGGGAGCACTTACTAGAAGCAGTGGCCGAGTACGACGAAAGTTTAATGGAGAAGTTTTTCGACGATCCTGAATCTATTACGGAAGATGAAATATTGACTGCTCTACGGGCCGCTACAATTGACATGGCTATTGTACCAATGCTCTGTGGTTCGTCTTTCAAAAATAAAGGGGTGCAGACCATGCTGGACTATGTGATGGCACTGTGTCCTTCACCGCTTGACCGCGACAAGATTAAAGGTATTAATCCTGATACCGAAGAGGAAGTGTTTCGTAAGCCTGATTTCGACGAGCCGTTTGCTGCGTTAGCCTTTAAAATTGCGACTGACCCTTACGTAGGTCGTCTCTGTTTTATCCGGGCGTACTCAGGTGTGTTGGAATCTGGTTCTTACGTGTATAATACTCGCTCTGATAATAAGGAGCGTATTAGCCGTATCTTCCAGATGCACGCTAAGAATCAAAACCAAATTGATAGTTTAGGGGCAGGAGATATTGGAGCAGTCGTAGGTTTTAAGGATATTAAGACCGGCGATACACTGTGCGATCAGAACAATAAGATCGTGCTGGAGTCAATGGATTTTCCTGATCCGGTAATTGGATACGCGATTGAGCCCAAGAAGCAAGCTGATGTAGATAAACTAGGAATGGCTATTGCTAAGCTAGTAGAAGAAGATCCTACACTTCAAGTAAACACTGACGAGGAAACCGGGCAAACCATTTTGCGCGGAATGGGGGAGCTTCACTTAGATATTATTATTGATCGTCTACGTCGTGAGTTTAAAGTAGAGATCAATCAAGGTGCTCCTCAAGTAGCTTACAAAGAAACTATTACTTCTGTAGTAGATCATAAAGAGGTGTATAAGAAGCAAACGGGTGGTCGGGGTAAATTTGCCGACATCGTATTTGAACTAGGTCCGATTGACGAAGAGCCTGATCCTAAAGAAGTTAGAAACGGTCTTCAATTTGTCAATAACATTGTTGGTGGGGTAATTCCTAAAGAATTTATTCCCGCTATTCAGAAGGGATTTGAACAAGCAATGAGTAACGGACCTTTGGCTGGTTACCCTATTGAGCACATGAAAGTCCGATTGTATCATGGCTCATTTCATGATGTTGACTCCGATGCACTTTCTTTTGAGTTAGCTGCACGCATAGGCTTTAAAGAAGCAACTAAGAAGGCAAAACCTGTTTTACTGGAACCTGTTATGTCAGTTGAAGTGGTGACGCCTGATGAATACACTGGTTCAGTAACTGGTGACTTGAATCGTCGGCGTGGAATTATGAAGGGAATGGATAGCAAAGGAGTTGCTCAAGTCGTTAAATCAGATGTTCCGCTGAGTGAGTTGTTTGGGTATGTTACTGATCTTCGGACAATTTCATCGGGACGAGCTACCGCTACGCTTACGTTCTCACATTACGATCCAGTGCCCACCAGTATTGCCGAAACGGTTATTGCTAATGCTAAAGGCGAGTCAAAATAATAGTTATGAATCAGAAGATAAGAATTAAATTAAAGTCCTACGACCATAACTTAGTGGATAAATCCGCTGAAAAGATCGTTCGGGCAGTAAAAACGACAGGTGCAGTAGTGAGTGGGCCAATTCCGTTACCTACGCGTCGGGAGATTTTTACCGTACTGCGCTCTCCGCACGTGAATAAGAAAGCTCGAGAGCAATTTCAACTTCATACCTTCAAGCGACTAGTAGATATCTATTCTAGTAGTAGCAAAACTGTAGATGCCTTAATGAAATTAGAGCTTCCAAGTGGAGTAGACGTAGAAATAAAGGTATAAAACATACAATTTCTATTAAGTGATAACCAATTCTGAGTGTCAGGATTGGTTATTTTTTATCTCATACTAATTAGTGAGAAATCAGTGAACTAGTCGAATCTGTAAATCGTTGCAACGAAGCAGTTATTTACCAGCAAAATAATTTGTTTAGCTTAGGTAAATCGCTAAATTTGCAGTCCTTTTACGGAAAAGAGGAATCTTTAAGAATAAAATTACATCGTAGTATAATGTCAGGCATTATTGGAAAAAAGATAGGGATGACCAGCATCTTCGATGAAGAAGGTCGTAATGTTGCTTGCACAGTAATTGAGGCCGGACCTTGCGTGGTAACTCACGTAAAGAACGAAGAGTCTGATGGGTATAGTGCAGTACAATTAGGATTTGGCGATCGTAAAGAAAAGAATACTTCTTCAGCAATGAAGGGGCACTTCAAGCGAGCCAATGCTACCCCGAAAGCTAAATTAGTTGAGTTTAGAGATTTCCGGGTTGAGTTTGAAGACAAGGTGACTCTTGGTGGCTCTATTACAATAGATGATGTATTTACCGAAGGCGATTTCGTTGATGCAATCGGAAAGTCCAAAGGAAAAGGGTTCCAAGGTGTAGTGAAACGCCACAACTTTGCCGGAGTAGGGGATGCTACCCATGGTCAGCATAACCGACAAAGGGCTCCCGGATCAATTGGTGCTTGCTCTTTTCCTTCTCGAGTATTTAAGGGAATGAAAATGGCAGGACGAACTGGTGGAGACCGGGTGAAGTTACTTAACCTGAGAGTGCTCAAAATTATTCCTGAAAAGAACCTTGTTTTGGTTAGCGGATCGGTACCGGGAGCAAGAAACTCAACCGTTGTTTTAGAAAAATAATCATAAAGAAGTAATTCCAATAT